>NZ_JBKGGX010000032.1:0-58682 GCF_052041925.1 Pseudomonas sp. SMN5 | reverse complement strand
CAAGAGCCAACTCAACCTCGGGCACCTGGTAGACGCCAACAAGCGCAAACGCGGCGAAGGGTTCGAACTGCGCAGCGACGGTTGGGGGGCAATACGCGGGGGCAAGGGGGTGTTCATCAGTGCTGATGAGCAGCCATGCGCGACGGGTATGCAGCTCGACATGGAAGACGCCATCAATCAATTGGAAAGTGCGCTGTCCCTGGCGCGTTCACTGGCCAGTGCTTCACGTAGCGCTGAAGCGATACCCAGCGATGTCGAGAGCCAGAGGCGTCTGGGCGAGGCGCTGAAGAATCTGAAACGGCCCGGCGTTCTGGTCCATGCCCCGAGTGGAATCGGCATGGTCAGTCCCGAGGCCGTATGCCTGGCCTCGGGGGCTGAATGCGTCGGCATCGTGGCAGCACACAATGTCGATATCAGCGCCGGGCGCAACTTTACCGCCGCCGCACAGGACGCTGTCAGCGTGTTGGCGCGCAAGGCCGATCTGCAACTCAAGGCCGCAGAAGGCCAGATCAAACTGCATGCCCAGAAAAGCGATTTGCATGCGCTGGCTAAAGCCGACGTCAAGGTCGAGAGCACCAGCGGACGCGTTGAAATAAGCGCTGCGCAAGAATTGGTGCTCCACTGTGGTGGCGCCTATATCCGCCTGAAGGATGGCGAGATCGAGCTGGGGGCGCCGGGCAATATCTACCTCAAGGCGCTCAATGTGGAGAAACTCGACGGCACTACGTTCGATACCCCGGCCACGCCTTTGCCTGCCGGTTATAGCGGTGTCTATGAGCTTAGAAATCAAGTCCAGGCAGCCAAGCCATTTTCTCGTTACCAAGTCACGACCCAACAAGGAGACATATACACCGGCGTAACCGACAGGGATGGCCGGACCATGAGCATCAACACCCTGGTGCCCGGGGACCTGAAGCTCGAAATGCTGGATTCGCTGTTCGATGAACAACTTCGCCTGGTCGATCCGAACGGTAAGCCGGCAAGCAATCTGAAATACCGCGTCACCCTGGCGGATAACAGCTCGTTTGAAGGCATGACCGACGAGCAGGGTTATACGCAGCGCATCGTGACCCGGGAACCGGCCCGGATCAGTCGTTTGTCCCTGTTCCCACCCGAAGGCGTGAAGCCGATCTGTTGCGCTGCGCAGAACGCCCAGGCCCCGCTGGAGATCGACCTGAGCGCCATGAATATCTCGACCAACGATACGGGCGTGGGTACTTCCATCCAGGTCGTGCCGTTGCCCAAAGGTAAGTCTCGTGCATTGACACCGGGTGAAATCGCCATGTCCAGAGTTATATTCAAAGAATCGATTAACTACAGTAAAGTCAAAATTCACCACGGTGGCTGGTGGTTATTCTTTGGTTTTCAGAACACGGCTGTCACACCTAATGGAGAAATGTATTTTCCAGAAAGCACAAAATTCTACAGAGATGATTTCTCTACTACCGGGGACGACAGGGATAAAGCGCTGTTCATGCACGAATTGACCCATGTTTGGCAATACCAACTTGGGTACCCTGTTAAACAGGCCGGACTGACTGTAACCAGCCGTGGAGAGGATGCCTACAAATACACCTTGGCAGAAAGCAGGAATTTTTCCGACTACAACATGGAGCAGCAAGGTGAAATCGTTTCGGACTATTATTTGATTTGTATTCTTCGCAACCCACGGAGGGTATGGAGCCGAAGTAATATTGGTAAAAGCCCGGAACTCCTTGCTTTAACGGTTAAGAGTGTTTTGGATGACCCTGCCAACCGTTCTAACCTCCCAGGCTGAGGCGACACATGAAGTATTCAGTAATTTTGCTAATCATGCCATTTTGCATAGCTTTGAAAGAGACTCATGCAACATCGTTTGGATACATGGGCGATGGAAATATCATTTCCATCGATGATAAACCAGCAATTTGCTTGCCCGATGATACGACGCAGACATTTCCTGTCGGTTGGATATCACTGTCAGAAAGCTACGTGCGGAACCCAGGCTCTTGGGGAGTCTCTTTGAAATCAGGCTTCAAGCCGTTAGAGTTGAAGCCTGGCGCCTGTGTCATATTCGATGCTGTGCCTGAAGGTTATGAGTTGGACGCCTATAAAATAAGAAGCTCCCCATTGACTCTCAAAGTCAATCACACCTACGTATTCGGCTTGAGTAATGCGTACAGCCCAACAGATACATATCGCGCGGTATTCTGTATTAGCCGAAGCGCCGACGGTACTGGAAAATTCATCCAGTACATCCGTATGCCGAACGGATCTGATTTTATTCCATCATGCGATGGTCGACGTAACGGCAATGCGCCACAGGTTTACGCTCCATGATTGACGGTCATCACTGGAACTGACATGAGAAGTTATTCGTTCATTTTGCTGGTGATTATTTTAGTAAGCTCGGGTAACGCCACACCGTGGGGTATACCGGGCGAAGCTGTTATCCGCTCGGAGAATGGAAAATTATTGATCTGTACACCTGTGCAGGCGTCACCATCTGTGAGCGTCAGAGCCCTATCAGTTTCGGAGCGTGCGCTGCACCATAATGGCCGCCTACTAATGTGGCAAGTTGTGCTGACTCCCGAAAACCCACCACTGTCATTAAAGTCTGGTGACTGCATTTCATACGGTGCATTACCCGCCGGGTATCGACAGTCTGCCCCGGAGAAACCCCTCAAAGTGGGCGAAACGTACTACGCAAGGATCGATGCCCTTATTGCTCACCCGCTCCGTCAGAGCGTCCTGTTCTACGACGCGATTTTTTGCGTGAAGGAAGATCACGGAAGGAAGGTCGAGTATCTGCAACACCAATATGAGCAGAGCGGTGCGGTTATAAAGCCAAGTTGTTAATTATCGAATAGGCGCAGGAGACTTAACGGAGCACGGGGAAAAGCACTTCCACGCCCACAGCCGGAAACCACACCATCAAGGAATGACCAAGACAGTCACTACACCGCGCGACGCGCTCCCTTTATAAAACCCAATGGCGTCCACGGACAGAAAAACTCTGGATCAATGTTGTCCTCCGTGAGAGAGCTCGTAACAACACCCACAGCCCGGCTATCCTGACCGGGTTGCTGGTCCACAGCGCAACGAGGAACCTCCACGCATGCATATCGAATGCGTAATAGCCGGCGCCGGTATCATCGGCCTTGCCATCGCCCGGGAAATGGCATTGGCCGGTCACGAAGTGCTGCTGATCGAAGCCGCCGGGGCCATCGGTACAGGCATCAGTTCGCGTAATTCCGAAGTCATTCATGCCGGTATCTATTACCCGCCGGGCAGTCTCAAGGCGCAGTTGTGTGTCGAGGGTCGGCGCCAGCTATATGCCTATTGCGAAAGTCGTGGAGTCAGCACCCGGCGGCTCGGCAAGCTGATCGTTGCTACGGATCAGTCCCAGGTAGCTGGGCTCGGGGCGTTGCTAGAACGCGGTCTGGTCAATGGCGTGGAAGACCTGCGTCTGCTCGACCAACAGCAGGCGCAAGCGCTGGAACCGGAGTTGGCGTGCGTCGCGGCGTTGTATTCGCCATCCACAGGGATTGTCGATTCCCATGCCCTGATGCTGGCCTTGCAGGGCGATGCCGAGGCCGCTGGCGCGACGGTGGCGTTTCACACGCCGCTGTTGCGTGCGTATGTCACCACGGATGGCTTCAGGCTGGAGCTGGGCGGTACGGCGCAGATGGGCTTGTCTTGTCGGCAACTGATCAATGCCAGCGGCCTGCAGGCCCCTGCCCTCGCCCGCCGCATCGACGGCCTGCCGCCGCAGTCAGTGCCGGACGATTGTCTATGCAAGGGTAACTATTTCAGCCTCAGCGGGCGGGCGCCGTTCCGACATCTGGTCTATCCCGCTCCGGAAGCTGCGGGTTTGGGCATCCATATGACCCTGGACCTGGCGGGCCAGGCGCGTTTCGGGCCGGATGTCGAATGGGTCGAGGAGCAGGACTACCGCGTGGACCCGACCCGGGCCAAAGCATTTTACCCAGCGATTCGCAAGTACTGGCCGGGCCTGCCGGACCGGAGCCTGCACGCTGACTACAGCGGTATCCGGCCAAAGATTTCGGCACCCGGCGAACCGGCCCGTGACTTTCTGATCAGCAGCGAGGCAGACCATGGCGTGCCGGGGTTGATCAACCTGTTTGGTATTGAGTCGCCAGGACTGACCTCGTGCCTGGCGATTGCCAGACGAGTTCGTCAGCTGTTGGACAGCGCCTAGTGTCCATCGACAGCGCAAAGTGCATGGCTTTTTCGCTGCGCCCATTGCAGCCTGCACGATGGCAAAAACGGCGGCAATCATAACCAACTGTTTTTAATGGAATTTAAAAACCTCCACGGCTGGCATGGCTCATGCAATTTACCTGTTACGTGGCGTCGGCGCTTGAAGCCGGCCCGCATCCGTGAATTGCCAGGAGCTACTCATGAACGCCATCGACCTGCTGAAAGCCGACCACGAACGCGTCAAAGCCATTCTGACTCAACTGAGCGAATCCACCGAGCGCGCAGTCAAAAAACGCACTGACTTGTTGGCTAAACTCGAAATGGAAGTTTCCATTCACACCCGTCTGGAAGAAGAGATTCTGTACCCGGCCTTCAAAGAAGCTGGCGGTAAGGAACAGGCCGAAATGTACTACGAGGCCAAGGAAGAACACCGCACCGTCGATTCCCTGGTGCTGCCGGACCTCAAGACCACCGACCCGACTCAACCAGAGTTCGCCGGTCGTGTAAAAGTGGTCAAGGAACTGCTGGAGCACCACATCGAGGAAGAAGAGAAGGAAATGTTCCCTGAGGCGAAAAAGCTGCTGGGCAAGGCCAAGCTCGATGCCCTGGGTGAACAGATGGAAGCCATGAAAGCGCAGTACAAGAAAGAACTGAGCAGCGCCAATATCGCCGCCTGATCCACTCAGACGGCGCGAACACGTCCAGCCGTCCCGAGACGGCTGGACGTGTTCGCGGCGCTTTACTGCATCTGCTCGCGCAAGAACTCCACCAGGGCCTGCACCAGTCTTGAGCCTTGGCGATGTTGCGGGTACACCGCCGACAACGTCAGCGGCTCGGGCTCGAACCCCGCCAACACCTGGATCAACCGACCGTCCTTCAGCGCGTCGCCGAGGATGAACGTCGGCAGGTAGGTCACGCCCATGCCGGCGATTGCCGCGTCCCTGAGGACATCGCCGTTGTTGGCGCGCATCCGTCCTGTGACCTCCAGGGTCAACGGTTTGCCGATGCCGCCGAAGCGCCACTGCACCTGACGACTGTGGCCGTAGGGCAGGCAATCATGCTCGCGCAGCTCTTCGGGCCGTGTCGGGGTGCCGCGTTGCACCAAGTAGGCCGGGCTGGCGCAGTACACCCGTTCGATGGTCGCGATGCACCGGGCGATCAGGGTCGAGTCTTCCAGCACGCCGATGCGCAGCGCCAGGTCGTAGCCCTCCCCCAGCAAATCCACCGGACGGTCGCTCAGGTCGGCCTCGACGCTGACGCCGGGATGGCGTTGCAGAAACAGCGGCAACAGGCTGCCCAGGTGTGCCACGGCGAACGACAGCGGCGCACTGAGACGGATCGTGCCACGGGGCTCGCTGGTCTGGCCGCTGATGCCCTGCTCCACCTGTTCCAGCTCACCCAGCAGGCGCTGCGCCGACTCGTAATAACGCTGGCCCAGGGGCGTGACATCCAGGCGCCGCGTCGAGCGGTTGAGCAGACGCACACCCAGGCGCTGCTCCAGCTCCATGAGCCTGCGACTGACGAACTGCTTGGACAGCCCCAGCTTGTCCGCCGCCGCAGTGAAACTGCCCGACTCCATGACCTGGGCAAAGATGCGCATTTCTTCGAAGGGGTTCATTGGGGATCCGCGGGTGGACAGTCAGGAAATTCAACGGGGCATTGTGGGCGGCGCCAGGCAGATTGGGAAGTGTCGGTTCTGCCACCCTCATCGCGAGCAGGCACCACCCAGGGGCTGTGGCTGATCTCGAATTTCGGCTCCACACCAGCCCAATGTGGCGAGGGAGCTTGCTCCCGCTGGCCTGCAAAGCAGGCCCTGCATTTTTCCAGACATATCGCGGAGCCAGCTTTGCGGCTGCTGAGCAGCCGAGCGGGAGCAAGCTCCCTCGCCACAGGGTGTGTGGCTGGTCCGACTCCAGGCACAAAAAAACGCCCGCACAAGGCGGGCGTCGTCCAGCTACAACGCTCAGCTTACTTGGCAGTCAACGCCGAGTAGCTGTTCATCAGGTTGCGGTAGTTCGGAATGCGCTGGGACAGCAGGTTGCCCAGGCCTTCGATGTCGTTGCGCCAGTCGCGGTGCAGCTCACAGGCCACCGAGAACCAGTTCATCATCTGAGCACCGGCAGCGGTCATGCGCACCCAGGCGGCTTGCTGCACGGTTTCGTTGAAGGTGCCGGAAGCATCGGTCACCACAAACACATCGAAACCTTCAGCCAGTGCCGACAAGGTCGGGAATGCCACGCAGACGTCTGTCACCACGCCAGCGATGATCAGTTGCTTGCGGCCGGTGGCCTTGATCGCCTTGACGAAGTCTTCGTTGTCCCAGGCATTGATCTGGCCTGGACGCGGGATGTACGGCGCGTCCGGGAACATCTCTTTGAGCTCCGGCACGATCGGGCCGTTAGGGCCTTTTTCGAAGCTGGTGGTCAAGATGGTCGGCAGTTCGAAGAACTTCGCCAGGTCGGCCAGGGCCAGGACGTTGTTCTTGAATTCGTTCGGCGAGAAATCCTGGACCAGGGAAATCAGGCCGGTCTGGTGATCGACCAGCAGGACGACCGCGTCATCTTTGTTCAGACGGTTGTAGGTAGGAACATTGCTCATGGGATGACTCCTTTGGATGGAAATATGGAACCTGTGGGAGCGAGCTTGCTCGCGATGGCGGAGTGTCAGGCGACAGCGATGCTGAATGTTCAACCGCTATCGCGAGCAGCCTCGTTCCCACAGGGGAAATGGATCAATCAGTCAGAACGCAAAGCACGAACAGCCGAACGCGCCCCAGAAGCCTTGGAAATCGCTGACCGGCACGTTCGACAGACGCGCGCGCTCATGGCTGTGGGAATGCACGGTGCACGGGCCGCTGCACTGGTGAACCTGGGCTTGCAACGGCGAGTTCGGGCGCCAGTGGCCTGGGACCTTGACCACCGGCGACCAGTCCGGCAGCACGGGGACGCTGGCCGGGCCGAGTTTTTCGAAGTCACCGGCGGCGTACACCACTTTGCCGTCGACCACGGTCAGCACGGACTCGATCCACTTGATGGCTTCTTCCTCGACACTGAAGAAGTCCGCACTCAGGGCGGCCAGGTCCGCCAGTTGGCCGACCTTGATCTGGCCTTTCTTGCCCTGCTCGGAGGAGAACCAGGCGCTGCCATGGGTGAACAGCTCCAGCGCAGTCAGGCGCGGCAGGCCTTCCTCGTGCAGCGACAAGCCGCCGACGGTGCGCCCGCTGACCATCCAGTACAGCGAGGTCCACGGGTTGTAGCTCGACACTCGGGTGGCGTCGGTGCCGGCGCCCACTGGCACACCCTCGGCCAGCATGCGCTTGATCGGCGGCGTGGCTTCGGCAGCCTTGGCACCGTAGCGGTCGACGAAGTACTCACCCTGGAACGCCATGCGGTCCTGGATCGCGATGCCGCCGCCCAGGGCCCGGACCCGCTCGATGTTCTTCGGCGTGATGGTCTCGGCATGGTCGAAGAACCATGGCAGGCCGTTGAACGGAATGTCGCGGTTGACCTTTTCGAATACATCGAGCATGCGGCTGATGGATTCGTCGTAGGTGGCGTGCAAGCGGAACGGCCAGCGCTGCTCGACCAGGTGGCGCACGACCGGCTCCAGGTCCTGTTCCATGCCGGGCGGCAAGTCCGGACGTGGCTCCAGGAAGTCTTCGAAGTCGGCGGCCGAGAACACCAGCATCTCGCCGGCACCGTTGTGCCGCAGGAAATCATCGCCCTGGTGCAACTTGACACTGCCGGTCCAGTTCTTGAAGTCGCTGAGTTCTTCCTTGGGCTTCTGGGTGAACAGGTTGTAGGCGATGCGCACCGTCAACTGCTCTTCCCGAGCCAACTGCTCGATCACCGCGTAATCGTCCGGGTAGTTCTGGAAACCACCGCCGGCGTCGATGGCACTGGTCAGGCCCAGGCGGTTGAGTTCACGCATGAACTGGCGGGTGGAGTTGACCTGGTATTCCAGCGGCAGCTTCGGCCCCTTGGCGAGGGTCGAATACAGGATCATCGCGTTAGGCCGGGCCACCAGCATGCCGGTCGGCTCGCCCTTGCTGTCGCGCACGATCTCGCCGCCCGGCGGGTTCGGCGTGTCACGGGTGTAGCCAGCCACGCGCAGCGCGGCGCGGTTGAGCAAGGCGCGGTCATACAGGTGCAACACGAACACCGGGGTATCGGGCGCGGCCTGGTTGAGTTCTTCCAGGGTCGGCATGCGCTTCTCGGCGAACTGGAACTCGTTCCAGCCGCCCACCACGCGCACCCATTGTGGGGTCGGCGTGCGGTCGGCCTGGTCCTTGAGCATGCGCAAGGCATCGGCCAGGGACGGCACGCCTTCCCAGCGCAGTTCCAGGTTGTAGTTCAAGCCGCCGCGGATCAGGTGCAGGTGCGAGTCGTTGAGCCCGGGGATGACGGTGCGGCCCTTGAGGTCGATGACCTGGGTGCCGCTGCCCCGCAAGGCCATGGCCTCGGCGTCGGTGCCCACTGCGACGAATTTGCCCTGGCTGATGGCGACGGCGCTGGCACGGGGTTTTTCCCGGTCGACCGTATGAAATTGGCCATTGAACAGAATCAGATCGGCGTTCATCGGATTTTCCTTCTATCAAAAATAATTACAGTCCGTGGCGAGGGAGCTTGCTCCCGCTGGGTGGCGCAGCCGCCCCAAAAAGCTCAGGGCCGCTTCGCGCCCCAGCGGGAGCAAGCTCCCTCGCCACAGCTAGCTCCCTCGTCACAACGGTGATCGCTTACGGTTTCAGCTGTTCATGGGCCTTGGACGCTTCCAGCCACGGCGCGAACAACCGGGTCGCCAGCGGCATGCACACGTAACAGACCGAAAGCACGATGGTCACGGTGATCAGGAACGTGGCGACCACGTAGTTGGACAGGAAAGCGTTGAGTTGCAGGACCGGCCCCCAGATCAGCGGCACCAGCAAGGTGTGCGGCAAGATCACCAACAGCGTCACCACGGCCTGCTTCCAACGCGGGGGAGGCGTGGAGGCATCTGCCAGCGGGGCGAACCAGAACTCCTTGTGGGATCCGACTTCAGTCTGGTCACCGTCGGCCAGCAATGGCGCGGCCTCGTCGACCAACTGCCGGCGCTCAGGCGAATCCAGCCAGCGTTGCATGGCCTCGGTGGAGCGGAAACGCAGCACACAGGTGAACAGTGACAGCCCACCCTGCTTGCCCCGGACCACATCCACACCCAGATGACCTGGCCAACCGGCGGCCACGGTCACGGTGCGACGCAACCAGGCTTCGTAGGCGGCGTCCTGACCGGCCTTGACCCGGTGCTTGACCACCAGGGTGACGATTTCATCGGCACCGGGCGTTGCACTGGTTTCGAGGGTTTGAGATTCAGACATGGCGAAGCACTCCAGCAAAACGCGTGTTGATCGCGAGGCGCCCAGGCCCGGCGATGAATACGCTGGTAAAAATAATCAGCAGCAGCCAGCCGAACTGCCCTTCTTCCAGGCTCCACTGCGGGTGAACCACCAGCAGCGCAACGGCCAGCAGAAACAGGATGGGCAGGCAGGCCAGGCGCACCAGGACGCCGGCCATGATCAGCAACGGGCAAAGCACCTCGGCGAAGATCGCCAGGATCAGGGTCGGCGCAGCACCGAGGTGAAACGGGTCTTCGATCCGGGTCAGCTCGACGCTGTAGTGCAACAGTTTCGGCAACCCATGGACCCAGAGCAGGAACAGCGCGCCGCTCAAGCGCAGGAACAACAAGCCCAGGTCCTGCAACGGGCGTTCATCGGTGAGGTTCATCGGTGGTCTCCGACCGACGGCGTCGAAGCAGCCGCCGGCAACGGTTGGGACATATGGCTGGCGATGCGTGAGCGCAGCCAGCGTTCGGCGGGATCGTTGTCGTGCACCCCGCTCCAGACCATCGACAGCTCAGCCGCATTGATCTCGAACGGTGGATCCTCGGCGCGCAACCCGCAGCCTTCCACCAGCGCGCAGGCCGCGTAGTCAGGCACGGTGGCGATCAGCTCGGTGCCGGCGAGCAAGGCGCGCAGGCCACTGAACTGCGGCACTGCGAGCACCACCTTGCGGGTCCGGCCGATACGCGCCAGGTCCAGGTCGATGTTGCCGCTCAAGTCGCCGGAGAACGACACCATGGCATGGGGCCGTTCGCAGTATTCGTCCAGGGTCAGCGGCCCTGGGCGCTTGTCGCCGCGCAGGACCTTGCAGGGAATGTCCCGCAGTTTCTTGCGCTTGGCATTGGCCGGCAGGTCGGTGGTGTAGCTGACGCCAACGCTGATTTCACCGCTGGCCAGCAGCGACGACATCAGCAGGAAATTGGCCCGGCGCACCACCACGATGATGCCCGGCGCTTCTTCGCGCAGTTGCATCAGCAGCGGCGGAAACAGGCCGAACTCGGCATCGTCGGACAGGCCGACGCGAAACACGTCGCAACTGGTGGACGGATCGAACGCCTTGGCCCGGCTGACCGCACCGGAAATGGTGTCCATGGCCGGTTGCAGTTCCTTGAGAATGGCCAGGGCTCGTGGAGTCGGCTCCATGCCTCGACCGTGGCGGATCAGCAGCGGGTCATCGAACAGATCCCGCAACCGCCCCAACGCCGCGCTCACCGCCGGCTGGCCCATGAACAGCTTCTCGGCGACGCGGGTCAGGTTTTTCTCGAACATCAACGCCTCGAAAATCACCAGCAGGTTCATGTCGAGACGGCGTAGATCGTTGCGATTCATGGGTTTTTGATCCTGTTGAATGACCAGGGATGGGTAAAATCTCTGTGGGAGCGAGCTTGCTCGCGAAGGCGTACCGACATTCAACATCCTTGTCGACTGACACTCCGCTTTCGCGAGCAAGCTCGCTTCCACACCAGGTTTTGTGGCTTGCCCAAGCATCAGGGTCAGCCCCTCCCCCTTCAGCCCTGGATAAACGCCAGCAAATCAGCGTTCAGCCGGTCCTTGTGAGTATCGGTCAAGCCATGAGGCGCGCCGGGGTAGACCAGCAGCTGAGAGTTCTTGAGCAACCTGGCGGCAGCAATGCCGGCGGCTTCGATCGGCACCACCTGGTCATCGTCGCCATGGACCACCAGGGTCGGCACATCGATGTTGCGCAGGTCTTCGGTCAGGTCGGTCTCCGAAAATGCCTTGATGCAGTCATAGGTGTTCTTGTGGCCGGCGAGCATGCCCTGCATCCAGAACCAGTCGATCATGCCTTGGGAAACCTTGGCGCCTGGACGGTTGGCGCCGAAAAATGCACTGGCCACATCTTTGTATAGCTGAGAACGATCGGCGAGGGAGGCCTGGCGGAAGCCGTCGAACACTTCGATAGGCAGGCCGCCGGGGTTGGACGCGGTCCGCACCATCAACGGTGTCACCGCCGAGATCAGGCCGAGCTTGGCGACGCGCGCGGCGCCATGACGACCGATGTAGCGCGCCACTTCGCCACCGCCGGTGGAGAAGCCGAGCAGTACGGCATTCTTCAAGTCCAGGCGTTCGATCAGCTCGGCCAGGTCATCGGCGTAGGTGTCCATGTCGTTGCCGTCCCAAGGCTGGCTGGAGCGCCCGTGCCCACGACGGTCATGAGCGATCACCCGATAGCCGTTGGATGCCAGGAACATCATCTGCGCTTCCCAGCTGTCCGAGTTCAACGGCCAGCCATGGCTGAACACCACCGGCTGCCCACTGCCCCAGTCCTTGTAGTAGATCTCGGTGCCATCGCGGGTGATGAAGGTGCTCATGACATGACTTCCTTGCGGTGATTGGGAGGTCTTCATGGTCCGGTCAGACGCGACAACGGCGTGAGTTAAACGTTGTTAATTTTTTTGGAAGCCGGGTGCTGAAACTGAGAGTGCCGAGGTTCTTTGTGGCGAGGGAGCTTGCTCCCGCTGGGTTGCGCAGCGACCCCAGATCGTCACCTCGCCGTGTCAGATTGATCAGCGGCAGGGTCCCAAGGGCCGCTTCGCAGCCCAGCGGGAGCAAGCTCCCTCGCCACGATTGCGCTCCGCAAAGCCCGCGCCAGACGCCTTCACCGTTGCGCTCAACGCAAAACCTGAGGAACATGCTCGGATAAAGCCCATGCACCGGGACAAGCACATTGAGAACACCATGAGCCAACCCCTCACCCTGCCCGTCGAACAGACGGTGCATTTCGGCCCTTATCAGGTCCATCCTCGCCAGCGCCTGGTACTGGAGGGCGGGCAACCGCTGCGCCTGGGACGGCGGGCGGTGGAGATTCTGCTGGTACTGCTCGAACACGCCGGAGAGGTGGTGAGCAAGCAACAGCTGATCGCCCGGGTCTGGCCCAGGAGTGTGGTGGAAGACACCAATCTGCGGGTGCATGTGGCCGCACTGCGCAAGGCATTGGGGGACGGTCAGGCCGGGCAACGCTACATCGTCACCGTGGCGCAACGCGGCTACAGTTTTGTCGCGCCAGTGTCCGCCGAGCCGCTCGCGCCATCGGTGGACATCGCACCATCGTCAGCGCCCCACAACCTGCCACTGCGGCGTACCCGGATGATCGGGCGCCAGGCGGTGGTAGAGAGCCTGGTGGAACAGCTGCCGCGCAAGCGCTTCATCACCCTGGTCGGGACTGGCGGCATCGGTAAGACCACTATCGCGCTGCGCGTCGCCGAACGACTGATCGAGCACTACCGCGACGGCACGTTTTTGCTGGACCTGGCCTTGCTCAACGATCCAGCGATGATCGTCCCCGATCTGTGCACCCTGCTGAACCTGCCGCTGCCCGACCTTGATCAGCCGGACACCATCGCCCGCCAGCTCAAGGAACGGCATCTGCTGCTGGTGATCGACAACTGCGAGCACTTGATCGACGCCGTCGCCCAGCTTTGTGAAACCCTGCTGCGCGGCGCCCCGCACTTGCACATCCTGGCCACCAGCCGCGAAGGCCTGCGGGCCGAAGGCGAACACGTGCAGCGCGTGGACTCCCTGGCATTTCCACCCCGCGAAACGTCCATCGAAGGTTATCCGGCCCTGCAATATCCGGCACTGCAATTGTTTGCCGAACGTGCGATGGCCAGCCATGAAGACTTCGAACTGACCGACCTCGAAGTGCCATGGGTGGCGCAGATTTGCCAGCGGCTGGATGGGATCCCGCTGGCCATCGAGTTGGCCGCCGCGCAGGTAGGCCGTTTCGGGCTGGAGGAACTGCATCGGCAATTGCAGGACAGCGTGGCCGTGCTACACAGCCACACCGACGTTGCTCCGCGCCAGCAGACCCTGCTTGCCACGCTCGACTGGAGCTTTGCACTGCTCACGGTGTGCGAGCAGATCTGCCTGCGCCGGCTGGCGGTGTTCATGGGCAGCTTCAATCTGGCATCGGCCGCAGCGGTGATCGTCGGTCCACACGTCGCGCCCGATCAGGTGCTGGTGTCCATCAGCCAGTTGGTCGCCAAGTCGTTGCTCAATGTCGAAGTCGGCGACGAAGAGGTGCGCTACCGCCTGCTGGACACTACCCGCAGTTATGCGTCGGAAAAACTGGCTGCAGCCGGTGAACTGGCGGCCAGCCAGGAACGCCACGCCGAGCGTTGCCTGGCGTTGATGGAGCAAGCCGAAAACGACTGGGAGCACACCCCTACGCCGTTGTGGATTGCGCGCTACGCCGCCTATCGCGACGACATCCGTGCCGCCCTCGACCGGGGACTGGCCCCCAACGGGTCGCATGAGGTGGCCGTTCGCCTGACGGCACGCACCCTGCCCCTGTGGCAAGAACTGTCGCTGGTCAAGGAACACGGTCTGTATGTCTCCAAGGCCCGGCAATTGCTGCGGGCCAGCCCGGCGCCATGCCCCAGGCTGAGCCTCGCCCTGGAGCTGGCCCACGCCAGCTTCAGCTACCACACCGAAGGCGGTACGCCGGCGACGATTCACGCTTTTGTCGCCGCCCGGCAACTGGCCCGGCATTGTCAGAACCGCGCCGGCGAACTGCGGGCAGTGTCGGGGCACATGGCGGTCAATCTCAGTTGCGGGAACTATCGACAAGCACTGGAGCAGAGCCAGGATTTCGATCGACTCGGCACCCAGGGCGACCCGGTACTGTCCTTGAGTGCCCAACGCCTGCGGGTGCTGGCGCTGCATTTTGCCGGCGCCCAGGGCGCGGCTCGACAAGAGGCCGAACAGGTCATCCAGCGCCTGGCCCAGAACGGCCATCTGAGCCGTTTCACCCACGGTTTCGGTGTGCAATACGACCAGAGCGTGGCCTCGCTGACGACCCTGGCGCGCATCCTCTGGCTGCAAGGCTTCGCTGAAAGAGCCCGACGGGCAGCCGACCTCGCGCTGCAGATCGCCTTGCAGATCAACCATGGCACTTCAATCTGCTACACCCTGGCGTTGGCCGGCTGCGTGATTGCGCACTACAACGGCGATCACGGCACGGCTCGAGAGAGGCTGGAGATGTTGCAATACCAGGCCACCAAACACTCGGTGATCCTGTTCCATAACTGGGCCCGCTATTACGACAGCGCATTGAACGGCGGCCCCCTTGAAGCCAATCCGGTCAATGGGTTGATCCAGGATATCGTCGTGACCCTGCGCACCGACGTGGTCAACGACGCGCAAGTCGAACGCGCCCGCAGTGGCGCCGCCGGCTGGTGCACCGCCGAAATCCTGCGGGCCGGCGCCGAAACCCTGTTGGCCTCGAATGACCCGTGCACTGATGGTCATGCGCAAGAGCAACTGATAGCAGCCCTTGCGATAGCCCGCGAGCAAGCGGCACAAGCTTGGGAACTGCGCTGCGCCATGTCCCTGGCGCGACTATGGCAACGCCAGGGCCGCGAATCGGCCGCGCAACAGTTGCTCGAACCGGTCTATCGCCGCTTCACCGAAGGCTTCGACACCCCCGATCTAGTGCAGGCCGACGCGCTGCTCCAGGCGCTGTCCGGACACAGCGGGGTTTGAATGAACCGGCGTCCAGGCGTCCTGCAGGACGTAGCGACGATGATAGGAATGCCAATGTCCGCTGCTGCGCAGCTTTTCCAGGGCATAGGCCCGGGTAGTATGAAGCCAGCGAAAACGCACCCCGCTGGCGCACTGTTCGACCATCAGCAACGACTGGCTCGCCAACCGCGACAGCAGCCACGGTAACTGCTCGGCATCCAGCTCCGGGCTACTGACCACCGCCTTCGCCGCCTTAACTGTAAAGGGTCGATCGAATACTGCCAGGCGCTGGAACAGCACCTGCTCACTGGCAGCCAGACGCTCGAAGCTCCAATCCAGCAACGCCTCCAGGCTCCGGTGACGGGGCACCGCGGTGCGCCGGCCGTGACTGAGCAGTGACAACCCGTAATCCAATTGTTCCAGCACTCCGGCTACGCCCAGGACGCTGACTTGGGCGGCCGCCAGTTCCAGAGCCAGGGGCAAGCCGTCCAGGCGCTGGCAAATCTGCGCAATCGTCACTAGGTCGCGGTCGCTGGGTTTGAAGCCTTGTTGTCGCGCCCCGACCCGCTCGATCAGCAACTGCACCGCCGGGCATGCCAATAGCTGATGCTCTGGCTCAAGGGGTGAGGCCAACGTCAGGCCTGGCAGTTGCACGACATGTTCATCGGTAAGGCTCAGCGCTTCGCGGCTGCTCAACAACAACGACACACCCGGTGCCGCTGCTCGCAGCGCCAGAGCCAGTTCACGACAGGCGTCGAGCAGGTGCTCGCAACCGTCGAGTACCAACAGCATCCGGCGCGCCTTGAGTTTCCGGATCAAGGCGTCGGACTCCAGGCCCAATATGCAGGCTATCCGGGCGCGCACCTGTAGAGGATCGGAGAAGGCTGTCAGATCGACAAACCAGGCACCGTCCTCAAAGTGCTCCAGCAAAAGCTCCGCCACTCGCAGCACCACGGTGGACTTGCCGACCCCGCCCGGGCCGGTCACGGTGGTCAAGCCTTGGCGTGGCACCTCGGCGAGCAGCCGGCCCAACGCTTTGTCGCGGCCGATCACCGGGCTCAGCCGTGCGGGCAGGTTGTGTTTTTCGATGGGTGCCGTGCAAGCCAGCGGTGCGACAAAGCAATAGCCTTGTCGGGGATCATTGAGAATGTACCGGCAACCGTCGCGTCCATCACCGAAGGCCCGGCGCAGCGCCGCGATGTGCACCCGCAGGTTGATGTCCTCGACGACACTGTCCGGCCAGACCCGGGTGATCAGTGCTTGTTTACTGACATAACTCCCGGCGTGTTCCACCAGCACCTGCAGAATGTCCAGCGCCCGCCCGCCCAATGCGAGGGGGTCACCATCACGAGTGACCAGCCGCTGCTGCCGGTAGAAGGCAAACGGGCCGAAGCCCACCGCCGGTTCTGTGTCGGGTTTGACGAAACTGTTCATCAGCGATTCAGTGCCGGATAACCGGTGGTGGCATGACGTCGCGGACCATCGAACGCGTCTGCCCCGGCTCCTGCGCATCCTTTCCAGAGGGTTCGCCGTTATCTTGGCAGCCCATGATCGGAGAACAATGCTGGCACAGGGCGCAGCACGGACATCACGGTGCCCTGGACGGACACGTCAGCACTCAGCTGAATTGCTGGCGGTACTGCACCGGGGTCAGGCCGAGCTTTTCCGTGAACAGTGTGCGCATGTGCCGGACGCTGCCGAAACCGCTGCGAAACGCTACGGTCTTAAGGGGCAGGTCGCTGCTTTCCAGTAACTGCCGGGCCCGGTCGATGCGCGCCCCTTGCAGGAACTCCATCGGCGTCATCTTCACCTCGCGGGTGAACAATCGGGCGAAATGCCGCGAACTCATGGACGCCAGTGCAGCCATGCGCTCGATGGTGAAGGGTTCTTCCAGATGGTCCAACACATGATTCTGCACTCGGGTGATGGCCGATTCCTGGGCGCCCACCGCTGCCACCAGAGGACTGAACTGAGCCTGCCCGCCCTGGCGCTTCATCACCACCAGCAACACCTTGGCGACATCCAGCGCCACACGGCGACCATGATCCTGGGCGACGATGGACAAGGCCAGGTCGATGCCGGCAGTGACGCCGCCCGACGTGATCAGGCGGCGATCCTGCAGGTAGATCTTGTCGGTTTCGACCAGAGCCTTGGGGAAACGCCGGATCAGTCGCTCGGTGTAGTGCCAGTGGGTAGTGACACGATAGCCATCAAGCAGCCCGGCCTCCCCCAGCACAAAAGCCCCGGTACAGATGGAGCCGTAGCGCGTCGCACGTTGCGCGGCGGCCCGCAGCCAGGTGTGCAGCCCCGGATGCCGGTCGTTATAGGCCCCCGGCCCGCCCGGGACCAGCAACACATCGTAGGCCGCCCAGGCCTGGTCGATATGGATGTCGGCCTGCACTGCCACGCCGTTGGACGCCCGCAATGCCCCGCGCTCGGTGCCCAGGGTCAGCAATTTATAATGTTGGTTCGCCTCGAGGTATCGATTGGCGATGGAAAACACCTCCAGAGGCCCTGCCATGTCGAGCAGCAGAAAATCGGGGAACAGCACCATTGCAACGGTTTTCATGGGTAAAACGCCAGAATCCAGGGAAATGCGGCCTGAGATCCGCCATATCGAGCTTGAAATGCCTGCTGTGGGAGCGAGCTTGCTCGCGATGGCGTAGTGTCAGTGGCATTCAGGCTAGCTGAACCGACACTATCGCGAGCAAGCTCGCTCCCACAGGGTTTCATGATTTAGCCGGGGAATCAGGCAAACACCCTCGCATTATGTCGAAGCAAAGCACCACCGGGTAGACTTCATCAATTGTCTACCCATACCGGACAGTCTTTCATTTTTCACCCGCTTATTGCTCAAACCGATAACTATTAACCTTCTTCTGAACCCGGCGAAAGGCCCCGGCGGCCGCCCACTGACCTCAGGAGAAATCATCATGCTGACCCTTCGTAAAGCTTCGGATCGCGGTATCGCCCGTCACGGCTGGCTGACCTCGTTCCACACGTTTTCCTTCGCCAGCTACCGCAACGTCAACGAGCAAGGCTTTTCCGATCTCCTGGTGATCAACGACGACCGGGTCGCCGCTGGCAAAGGCTTCGGCCAGCACCCGCACCGCGACATGGAGATTTTTTCCTACGTGCTCGAAGGCGCCCTGGAGCACAAGGACACCCTGGGCACCGGTTCGGTCATCCGTCCCGGCGACGTACAGCTGATGAGCGCCGGCAGCGGCGTGGCCCACAGTGAGTTCAACCACAGCGCGGACGAGCCGGTGCATTTCCTGCAAATCTGGATCGTGCCGAACGCGGTGGGGGCTACACCGCGCTACCAGCAACAGCATTTCAGTGCCGAGCAGAAACGCGGTCGTTTGCAGCTGATCATCTCCCCGGACGGCGCCGACGGCTCACTGCACGTGCGCCAGGATGCACGGGTCTATGCCGGCCTGTTCGACGGCGAGCAAAGCGCCACGCTGACCCTGGCAGCAGATCGCTATGCCTACGTGCATGTGGCTCGGGGCAGCGTTGAGCTCAACGGTGTGCCGCTCAAGGAAGGCGATGGCGTACGGGTGCGTGCGGAGCAGGTGCTGACCTTGGGCAACGGCCAGGACGCCGAGGTATTGGTATTCGATCTGCGACCGCAAGAACTGCCGCAAATGCCGTGAGGCCTGATGGAAGCGTCGAGCATGGTGAACGAAGGAACACGTTCACCATGCTCTAGCGCAAGGCTTGCTTGCGCGCCGCTGCCGAACGATAACTGCCCGGCGGTACGCCGAAGAAATCGCGGAAGCGGCGCTGAAAGTGCGGCGAACTGACGAAACCGGTCGCCACGGCGATTTCCGTCACGGACCGATTGGTCTGCTGGATGAGCTGACGTGCGCGGGTCAGGCGCAGTTCCAGGTAATAGCGGGTCGGCGTCGCACCGAGAAAGCTACAGAAACGGCGCTCCAACTGGCGCTTGGAAATTTTCACGCACGCTGCCAGTTCATCGATCGTCAACGGCTCTTCGACGTTTTGCCACATCAATTCCAAGGCCAGCTTGAGGCTTTCCGGCAGCGTCGGGTCCGTCTCGACGAACACCGGCGGCAGGTCCGTCGCGTCATCGCCCGACTCGTCGCAGCGCAGGATCTCCTCGATCGCGCCCACCAGCGCCTGGCCGCCGGTCTTGCTGATCAACTGCAGCATCATGCGCAGCGAGCTGTTCGCGCCTGCACAGCTGACTCGCTCTCGATCCACCACATACGCCCGATTGGAGACTTTCACATGGGGAAAGACCTCGGCCATCATGGCGCGGCTTTCCGGATGGACGGCGCACTCATAGCCATCCAGCAGATTGGCATCGGCGACGAAGAATACCCCGTTCCACAGCCCACCCAGGATGGCCCCGGACGTCGCATTGGCGCGCAGCTTGCGACGCAGCGTGGCGATGCCCTGCAACTTCACCCTAAACCCGCCGGCCACGATCAGCACGTCGAGGTTTTCCGGCAACTGTGCCAACTCGTTGTCGGCTGAAATGACAATCCCCAGGTCGCTCGTCACCTGTGGGCCCGAAGCCCCCACCGTCAGCACTTCATACAGGGGCGAGTCGCTCATCAGGTTGGCAGTCACCAGCGCGTCCACCGCGCCGGTGAAAGACATCATCGAGAAATTGTCCATCAAGACGAACGCGACACGCGTCGGCGCCTGGCCCGCAGCGGCCTTGCCCTGCGGTTGATAAGCCATGTTCTTGTTTTTGAGTACGCTCTCGAATGCGCTTGGCATAGGGCCTCGTTGCTCCATTAAAACCGTCAGAACTCACCTGCCTGGCGTCTTCGCGAGAAGCACAAGCAGCTGTCCACCCGTTTTGCGACGCTGGCGATAACCGCTGCGCCACATCACTCGTCCAACGTCCTCGCGGCGCCGAACGGGCTCAAGTGGCAAACGCGTCAGTCGATATGCTGAGAGTAAGCATGGGCGCTACCTCTCGTTCCAGCATTTGCGACGCTCACCGCTACTGTTTCCGCCGTCCCAACATTAATAAATACCTGCGGGAGTTTTCATGAACATCAAACAGAAGCTGACATGGGCGTTCGCGACCATTGCCTGCCTGCCCGTTGTCCTGGTCGCGGTGCTCGTCGTGCTGAACCTGCGCGAGGCGGCGAAAACCAATTTCCTTGACAGCAGCGGTCGTGAAATCCGGCAGATCGACAACGGCATGAAGACATTCTTCGACGGCATCAGCCAGAACGTCGAATTCTTCGCCAAGGATCCGCGGATCGTCGGCGCCAAGGATCTGAAGAACTATTCCGGTGCCGACGCCGCACAAATTCCCCTGACGGAGACCAACAAGCAGTTGCTGGATATCTTCGACAGATTCGCCAAGAGCCACCCTACTACCGCCTATCTTTCCGTGGGACTGGCCGATGGTGGTTATGCCAGCTGGCCTGACGACCCGAAGATTTCCAACTACGACCCGCGTGTTCGCCCCTGGTACAAGGCCGCCATTGCCGCGCCGGGCACCACCGTGCGCACGGATGCTTACTACTGGGCACCGGATGATGTGTCCTTGATCGGCATCGTGCACACCATCGCCGATGCCAGCGGCAAGCTGGTAGGTGTCGTCGGCCTGGACGTGTCGCTCAAGCAACTGACCGAACTGGTCAAGAACATCAAGCTGGGCGACAGCGGTTACCTGATGCTGGTTGAAGCCAGTGGCAACGTGTTGGTCGACCCCAGCGACGCCAAGCACAATTTCAAGCCCCTGGCCGACCTTGGCCCCAACTATGCCGAACTGGCCAAAAGCAAGGACGGCGTGACCCAGATCGAGATCGATGGCGTGCCGTACATGGCCAACGTGGTCAGTTCCAAGGACCTGGGCTGGCGCTTTATTGGCTTGATCAAACGTGACGAAGTGATGGCCGAGGCCTCGAGCCTGACCTGGCTGATAGCAGCCATTGCCGCAGTGCTGGCGGTGGTGTTCGCCATTGTCGGCGCCAGTTTCGCCAGCGTGATCGTGCGCCCGATCCGCGGTGTGGCGAGCGGTCTGCAAGAGATCGCCGAAGGTGAAGGTGACCTCACCCGCCAACTCGCAGTGCAGGGCAAGGACGAAACCGCCACCCTGGCCAGTTGGTTCAACCAGTTCCTGGGCATGATCGCGCAGTTGGTACAGCGCATCGGCAGCGCCTCTTCCGACCTGCAGAACGCCGCCGCCGATACCAGCGAAGTCGCCCAGAACATGAACGAAGCCGCCGGCCGCCAGCGTCAGGCAGTGGAATTGGTGAGCACGGCGTTCAACGAAATGGTCGCGACCGCCAACGAAGTCGCCCGTTCCTGCAGCCAGGCCGCCTCCAGCGCGGATACCGGCTACCGTGACGTGCACGACGGCCAGCATCACATCGGCGAGGCCACTGGCAGCGTGCTGAAACTGAGCGAGGACCTGCAGCAGTCGACCCAGACCATGCAAGCGCTCGAGCAGGACAGCAAGAACATCAACACGATCCTCGATACCATTCGCTCGATTGCCGAACAAACCAACCTGTTGGCGCTCAACGCCGCCATCGAAGCCGCCCGCGCCGGTGACCAGGGCCGTGGGTTTGCCGTGGTGGCCGACGAGGTACGGGCCCTGGCACGACGCACCGCCGACTCCACCGGCGAGATCGACAGCCTGCTCGGCAACCTCGCCCGCCGCACCCAGGAAGTGACCCTGCAGATGCAGAACAGCCTGCAAGTGTCGCAGACCAGTGTGGAACGTATCCAACAGGCCCGTGACAGCTTCGACAAGATCCGCCACTCGGTGGACTCGATTCGCGACCAGAACACCCAAATCGCTACCGCCGCCGAGGAACAGCACCAGGTGGCCGAAGACATCAACCGGCACATCGCCCAGATCCATGCCGATGCCCAACTGGTCGAGGAATTCGCCCATTCGGCACAAAGCGGATCGGGGCGGTTGACCGACATCTCCGGACAACTCAAAGGCCTGGTGGGACGCTTCAAGTTCTAAGTACACCGCCCTGTGGGAGCGAGCCTGCTCGCGAAAACGGTCTGTCATTCAACATTTGCACCGACTGAAACACCGCCATCGCGAGCAGGCTCGCTCCCACATTTTGATCTCGGCCAGACGGTGGCCCTGCGGCCGCTTCCACCTCAGTGATTACTGACTCGCCGTAGCCGATCCAGCCTGGGCGCCGAACATCGCTTCGAAACGAGGCTTGTTGGCTGCGTAGTACTCGGCAACGACGTTGTCCGCCGAGCTGTCACGGGCAGCCGCCATCAGTCTTTCAAGATCCGCCTGGGGAATCTTGAAGTTGGCGAAGAACCGGGCGACATCGGGATGTTCAGCACTGAAGCCTTTGCGGGCCATCACGTGGATCTGCTCGGCACCGCCAAAGATCTGCTTGGGATCGTCCAGGTAACGCAGCGACCATTTGGAAAACATCCAATGTGGACTCCAGGCGTTGATCAAGGACCATTTGTCACGCTTCAAGTTACGGTCCAGCTCGCTCAACATCCCGGACTCAGAAGACGCGACCATCTTGTAGCCGTCGAGCCTGTATTCCTTGATGGCCTTTTCCGTGAGCTTGTATTGGCCGTTGCCGACCTCTGAAGTGAGGATCTTGCCACCCAGCTTTTCCCGCACCTGTGGCTTATTGAGGTCTTCGACACTGGCGATCTCGCTGACGGGAATGCTGGTGGGCACCGCCATGCCGATCCGGCCCTCATACAGCGCGCCGAGGTCTTCGAGCTTGTCGCTGTACTTGTCATAGAACGATTTGTGAGTGCTGGGCAGCCAGACCATCGGGATCAGGTCGATACTGCCATTGGCCAATGCCTGGAACTGAATGCCTATATCGGCCAGGACCAACTTGACCGGTTGCTTGAGGTGATCTCGCAGCGCCGTGTCGGCCAGCTTCACCGCGATTTCCGTATCCGACCAGTTCACCCATCCGATGCGGATCGGCGTGGGCTCGTCGGCCTGGGCCATCAAGCTGCTGATGACCATCGCAACGCCGGCGAGCCAGCCGATGGAAGTGCTGTTGGTTAACCTCATCATGGTTCATCTCCGCGTACTGTATGAGTTGTTATTGGCAGGGCAGCAGAAAGATCAACTTCCTCGGGACGCAACCGGACGTCGCCCCCACGAGGGAATTCATGTCGGTCCTGGACAGCTTCTGATAACGCAAACGGTGATTCCGACTTCCCGTTTCGAAGGGATGTTAATCCTGGTTCTTTCTTCAGACAAGTAAAATGTACACTTGTGTCACAGACATTGACACACGTGAACATTGAACATACCGTCATGTCAAAACCACGCCCGTTGTTCTGTTCCGGAGCACCACCATGTCCAGCGATCCATTGCTGCAGCCTTACAAAATCAAGAACCTGACGCTCAGAAACCGGATCATCACCACCGCCCATGAGCCGGCCTATCCCGTCGACGGCATGCCCAAGGATTTATACCGGGCTTATCACGTCGAACGGGCCAAGGCCGGCGTGGCGCTGACCATGACCGCAGGTTCCGCCGCCGTGTCCCGCGACAGCCCGCCGGTGTTCAACAACGTGCTGGCCTATCGGGATGAAGTGGTCAAATGGCTCAAGGACCTGACGGACGAATGCCACGAGCATGGCGCCGCGGTGATGATCCAGCTGACCCACCTGGGCCGGCGCACGCGCTGGGACAAGGCCGACTGGCTGCCGGTCGTCTCGCCCTCCCACCGCCGGGAAGCGTCTCACCGTTCCTTTCCGAAAAAGCTGGAAGAGTGGGACATCGACCGGATCATCAAGGACTACGTGGATGCCGCCGAACGCATGAAGGCCGCCGGCCTCGACGGTCTGGAGTTGCAGGCCTACGGTCATTTGATGGACCAGTTCTGGTCGCCCCTGACCAACGATCTAGACGGCCCGTACGGTGGCTCGCTGGAAAACCGCCTGCGCTTTACCTTCGAGGTCCTGCGTGGCATTCGCCGGCGCTGCGGCGAGGACTTC
The DNA here is from genome assembly GCF_052041925.1 of Pseudomonas sp. SMN5. Lineage (NCBI taxonomy): Bacteria > Pseudomonadati > Pseudomonadota > Gammaproteobacteria > Pseudomonadales > Pseudomonadaceae > Pseudomonas > Pseudomonas sp. SMN5. The sequence goes on along the minus strand of NZ_JBKGGX010000032.1, from coordinate 34,669 downwards.
CTGCTGGGGGTGCGCTACACCGGCGACGAGGACCTGCCGGGCGGTTTCGGTGCGCAGGATGGCCTGCGGATTTCGCACATGCTCAAGGACAGCGGCCTGGTCGATTTCCTCAACGTGGTTCGTGGACACATCGATACCGATGCGGGCCTCACCGACGTGATTCCGATCCAGGGCATGCGCAATTCACCGCACCTGGATTTTGCCGGAGAAATCCGCTCCGCCACGGGTTTCCCGACCTTCCATGCGGCCAAGATCCCCGACGTTGCCACCGCGCGCCATGCCATCGCCTCCGGCAAGGTGGACATGGTCGGCATGACCCGTGCGCACATGACCGACCCGCACATCGTGCGCAAGATCATCGAGAAGCGCGAAGAGGACATCCGTCCCTGTGTGGGGGCCAACTATTGCCTGGACCGCATTTATCAGGGTGGCGCCGCGTACTGCATCCACAACGCCGCCACCGGTCGTGAAACCACCATGCCCCACGACATCGCCAAGGCGCCGCACCGGCGCAAGGTGGTGGTGATCGGCACCGGCCCGGCGGGGCTGGAGGCGGCGCGAGTCGCGGGTGAGCGCGGCCATGACGTCACGGTATATGAAGTCGCCGACCAACCGGGCGGGCAGATTCGCCTGACCGCCCAGAGCGAGCGGCGCCGCGAGATGATCAGCATCATTGACTGGCGCATGGCGCAATGTGAACGCCTGGGCGTGAAATTCCATTTCAACACTTGGGCCGAGGCTGAGACCGTGCTGGCCGAGGATCCGGACGTGGTCATCGTCGCCACCGGCGGCCTGCCCCACACCGAGGTGCTCAAGCAGGGCAACGAACTGGTGGTGTCCACCTGGGACATCATTTCCGGCGACGTGAAGCCGGGCAGGAACGTGCTGATCTTCGACGATGCCGGTGACCACGCGGCGCTACAGGCTGCCGAGATCATCGCCAACAGCGGTGCGAAACTGGAGATCGTCACCCCGGACCGCTCGTTTGCCCCAGAGGTCATGGCGATGAACCTGGTGCCCTACATGCGCAGCCTGCAGGACCTGGACGTGACCTTTACCGTGACTTACCGGGTCGAATCCGTGGAAAAACACGACGGCCAGTTGCTCGCCCGCTTTGGCAGCGATTATGGACAGGTGCACAAACAGCGTGTGATCGATCAAGTGGTGATCAACCACGGCACGCTTCCCCTGGACGACCTGTACTTCGAACTGCGTCCCCATTCCAGCAATGGCGGCGCGGTGGAACAGCACGACCTGATCGCCGGAAACCCCCAGAACATCGTGACCCACCCCGAAGGCCGCTTCCAGCTGTTCCGGATCGGCGACGCGGTGTCGGCGCGCAATACCCACGCCGCCATCTACGATGCGCTGCGGTTGCTCAAAGACATCTGAAGTCTTGCCCCTGGAGGCTCCAGGGGCAATCTGCATTTCCCGTCAGGCCTGAAGCCCCCTGCGCGCCACGGCAGCGCCTTGTTGCAGCGCCCTGCCGACCTGCTCTTTGAAACCACCCTCGGTCATCGTTTGCAAAACGGCGGCCGTGACACCTCGATAGGCCACCAGCGAATCGATCATCTGCCGGGGATCATGGCTCGCCAGCAGCTGGCTGCTATTGACCACGACGTTCTTTGCCGCGAGCCGGGCAATATCAGCCGGGATACCGGCAGCCACCGCCTGATCGGTCAGCGCCGTCATCAACAGAGCAGCAAAGGCCGGCCCGGTCCCCGAGAGCGCCGAGAGGTAGTCGATAAAATCCTCTTCCTGCACCTGCGCCGCGGTACCGACGCTTTCGAACAACCGCTGTACCAGATCACGCGTCGCTGCGGCTACCTCACCCGCGCAATACCAAGGCGTGAACGACTGTTCGATCTCCACCGCCGCGTTGGGCATCGCCCGTATCACGACCGGCGCCGAGGTTCGTTCGGCGATCGTTTGCGCCTTGATCCCGGCCATCAGCGAGATGACGACCTTGCCGGTTGCATCGATGTTCAGGCCGGCGAAATGTTCAGGTCGGACAGCGATGACGATCACATCGCTGCGATCCACCAGCAGCTGGTTATCGGCGACCAGACAGACGCCCTGTTGCGCCAACGGATGCGCACCCGAACGGTTGGAAATGACCAGCTTACCCGCCGGCAACAAGGCCTTCGTCAACAGCGCCTTGGCGATCGCACCGCCCAACCAGCCGGTGCCACCCACGATACCGATGGTCTCATTGATCATCGCTGGCCCCCGCGAAAGTCTCCGTTAAAGGTACGAAGACCCCAGGTTCTTTTTCGGCGTAACCGAACTTCCCGTAGAAACGATCCAGCTCACGCTGCTTGGGCACCTTCCCGGTGAAAATGCTCACGTAATGCGGGATGCGCTGGAAACGCACGGTGATCAGCTCACTGGTGTTCATGGTGATATAGCCGATCTGCGTCAGATAAATCGTCCGCGCCCGCGTATCAGCGGCCTGGCTGTCGTAGCCAAAGCGCTTGAACATGTTCGCCAACGCGAGCATCCGCTGCTCATCCACCGCCGAGACTTCATGGGCCACTTCGACCGACTGCAAGGCCCAACTGCGCACGGCGAACTCGAACTGCGAATCGAATAATCCGGGATTCAACCAGCACTCGAAAACGTTGAGGATCGCCTCGGAAATACTCTCGGCGTAGCTTTCACATTGGCGGATCAGCCCCCCGGTGTTGGTGTCCCGCCAACGTGCAAGCAAGGCCGCCAACAGCTGTTCGCGATCCTCGAAGAACCAATAGAAACTGGTGCGAGACAAGCCCAGGCGCTTGGCCAACGGCATGACCCGGACCGCGTCGATACCCGCCTCCTTCAGCGCCTCGTAAGCCGCCTCCAGCCACCCCTCCGGCGAACCGCGCCAACCCGCGTCCTGAGCCTTGCCACGTGTCTTTCCTACTTGGGACATCTTGCTAGCCTTATCAACGATGCTTGCTGCGAATGTACCGTGACGACTGATTAATGTACACCCAAGTACATTTTATCGACGCCCAAACTACTACTCGGCGAACTGTCGGCCTTCATTAATAACTCTCAAAAACACGAAAGCACTGCCGATACCCTGGGTAAGAGCAGTGAGTAAGTTTCAGGATCAAGGCGAGCCAGTAATGACAGAGATCTATCTGCTGATAGCGCACGGCACGGACCAGGGCGAACCCTACGTCCTCGGCTGGTTCGACGACAGGCAAAAAGCCCGGGAAGTCGCTGAACAGAAAGAATGGGAGGCTTATCGCGCCAGCCTCAAGGCTGGGCATCAGTGGTCGACCCACAAACCGCTGGCGCCGGATCAGACTGATTATCGCCGTTATTGGATCAAGACGATTTCAAAGTTTGACCATGTTCCGGTGCCGAGGTCTTGGGCGTTGCATTGAGGGTGTTGGATGAGTCTTGAAAGATGAGGTCGATCTCGATGCACTCACCAAGGATAGAAAGGACGTTGCCGCCGCCGCATCCTGCGATGAGAAGTTTCTAGGCCCATTCGTGCGGTCCGGGCTTCTGGTGAATTACACCCTCAATGACGCGAGCAACTCTCCGATCACTGAATTTCAGATAGGCAAGTCCGATTGCCTTTGAAGGCTCGTCCCGCCTCTTCGGCGCATTACCGATCACTTAAGAACGCCACCATCCCGTGGCGAGGGAGCTTGCTCCCGCTGGAGCGCGCAGCGGTCCCAAGCTTTTGGGGCAGCTACGCCGAGGCGTCGGACCGGCCCAGCGGGAGCAAGCTCCCTCGCCACGACAGGTGATAAACGTTACGTAAACGCATTGGCCTCTTAGATGGGCTGTTTTATGCGTGCCGGACCAAGAAACGTAATGTAGGACATGGGCAGGCTGTCAGCCACCAATCCGCGGGGAACGGCGCCGACAATCTTGAAAGGAAATGGATAAAGTCCCGAAAACTCCCCACCAATGAAAAAGCCCAACCTTTGCAGATTGGGCTAAGTCATTAAATATATGGTCGGGACGGAGTGATTCGAACACTCGACCCCTAGCACCCCATGCACGCAGTACCCATGCAAGACCCTCTGTACTGGCTGTAATCATTGGCGCTCGCTGCAATCGACTGTCCATGAGTGATTACAGATGCGTGAGAGAGTCACGCAAAAGTCACGCATCCCTCCTCCGGCGTCCTGCCGACCGAACACAATCAATTCTCAGGTCTGCAATACCATGACTGGGCGTATAACACCCCGTCGACCTCTTCCAGCCCGCTGATCGAAAATCCGTTGGTGGCCATTCCCGATATCCTGGCATCGTAGAGCGGCGAAAAGGCCGGAGCGTTAAGCGGCCAGGTCGAAAACCTAACCTCGGCAATCTCGCAGCTTCGATTGAGGAATTCGCAGGGACCGTTCCTGATATTAACGTCAGCTCGAATCGGGACCTCCGCCCTGATGGCCGGCCAAGTCTTCGCCACTCCCTTCTCTCTCATGGTCACTATAAGAAAATACATCTCATGCTCGATACTGTACAAAAACACAGTATCGATCCGCACAAGGGTTTCCTCAAATGATCCCGATGGGCGGATCCTGCTGTTCGTCGGCTGATCAAGCAGCGCAACTCAACACCAGATTACTGTATGTGCAAACAGTAATGACGAATCACACGATGCTGCCAGACCTACCTGACTCTCCCGGCCTTCGCCTATGGCACGACGCTCTCGATGACAAAGAACTGCGGTCCCGAGATCCCGACCTCTACCGCGCACGCCTGTATCAACAGAGCGCCGCCATGGCCCAGCGCGGCGTGATCGACCGACTGGAGCAGTACGACCTCGACGAGATGGCGAACGCCTTCTATTGCATGGCCTTGGAGGAACTGCCTGTTGACTGAGCTGCCCAAGAAAGACCGGGCAGCCCGCGCCCCAGGAGAACCTACGATGTGCGGACGACTCTCCCAGTACACCGGCATCCACGACTTCGTGGCTGTGTTGGCAATGTGGCCAGGGGCTTATGTCGATACCCTGGGCGATCAACCCCTGGAGCGATACAACGCCGCTCCCTCGCAACAGCTTGCCCTCTTCCATCAGGAAGGCGACGAGTTGCACGCCGACCTGGTGCGCTGGGGTTGGCGGCCGCACTGGGCCAAGGACCGCGCCGCCCCAATCAACGCCCGGGTCGAGAAAGTTGCCCACGGCCCCTTCTACCGTTCGATCTGGCCGAACCGCGCCATCACCCCGATAAATAACTGGTTCGAGTGGGTCGATGAGGGCGGACCGAAGAAACAGCCCTACCTGATCCGCCGGCGAGACCGGGCGCCGATCTTCTGCGCGGCCATAGGCCAATTCCCCACAGCAGGCCGGGAGCCGAAGGAACACGACGGCTTTGTCATCATCACCGCTGACAGCCAGGGAGGCATGATAGATGTCCACGACCGGCGGCCGGTGGTGCTGAATCCCGAGCTGGCCCGGGAATGGCTCGACCCAGCAACACCGATGGAGCGCGCCGAACAGATGGTCCTTCATCAGGGCGAGCCAGCCGAGGCCTTCGAGTGGTTCAAGGTGGACCGAGCCGTGGGAAATGTGAGAAACCAGGGCCCGGAGTTGATCAGGCCTATCGCTGATTCAATCGGTTGACACCTATAGAAAGGTGTCGGCGATCAGGGGGCTGGCTGTGCCTCGGATACATTTGATGCGCGTGCCAAAGATCTACGAAAAAACGTCTTCCTAAATGAGTTGGCGGTGTCACCCCCAACCTTATTCATCGGTTGCTCTACCAAGTAATACGTTATCACTGATATCGCAATTGTTAGAGGCACGGAGATCGCCGCATAAACGGCTGCATTTTCAAGCATAGACATACCGCCAAGGGGGATTCCCAACTTCACGCAAAGCTGCCTGGTGAGAATCATCCCTATCAAATGCATAAGATAGAATGAAAACGATATTTTCCCTAAAAATGTCAGAACTGGGCTATTCAGCCATGGCATAAATTTAGAGCGCGAAATGCTCAGAATAATTATACCTGCGCATATTGTTTGTACAATAATCGATGTATCACTTTTATATCCAAGCGCCATATCCGATACGAGCATCAGAATTAGGCCCGCATAAGATAGGAAGGGTGCAATAACAAATTCCTTCTTTGCATTCGCTATCAGGCAGCCTACAAAAAACGCCGGAAGGTATTTAGTATATATGGGTGAAATCAGGCTCGAAAAATAAAGTAGCGATAGCGCCAAACCCACGAACACTAATCCAGGCCGCCAAATACGATGTACCGCGAACCCTAGGAAAACTACAGCGCACCCGGACAGTTCAACCTTTAATGTCCAGGCCACACTGTTAATTGACGTATCCATTAAAAACATGTTTTGTACTAGCTTTTCGGACGGGTAGCTGATCAAGACCCCTAGAATAATAAGGCTACAGATTAAAGCTGGGAATATTCGATAAACACGACGTATAACAAATGCGAAGAATTCAACACCATAATTCACAGCCGATAGACGCTGCAAAGACATCGTCAATACAAAACCGCTCAGGACGAAAAAAATTATAACTGCAGAGTGTGCGTTGAACACAAGCTGGATGAGGCGCGCAAACACGCCCTCGACGTTGGAAAAATCCATCATCGATAAAGTCTGGGCGTGGTATGGCTGAGTCGAAAAAGCCGTTAAGCAGTGCGCTACAGCAACGCAAAGCGCCGCCAGGAACCGCAATGAGTCGAGACTGTTGTTACGGTCCATTTGAACCTCCCTGTAAATAGACGATTGTCGCTGAATGTCCTTCCAACGGCAAAGCTATTCCGACCCATAGCGACACAAAATCCGGCCTTTTTGGTTTAGGGTACGCCCTTGAAGAAGACGTGATTGCCCAGCCGCAGGGTCTGGGTTGCCTTGGCCGCCCAGGCGGGAGGCTTCGGCATCGTGGTTGCGTAGTAGTGGGTCGCGCCTTTGGTGAGGTCGGCCTCTGCGCCGGAGATCACCAGGTCCGCCGCCCGCTGCGCCTGGGCGAATTGCTTCGGCGGGATGGGCTTCGCGCCGCTTAGGAATGGATAGTTGGGGTCGTTCTTGTTCCAGCAACTGAACTGGTACGGCTTCAGGCACACGCCAGCATAGCCCTCACCCCACCAGGACTTGTCCCGGCCGTCCTCCACTCGGTTGCGGATCGTCCAGGCCACGGCGATCTGGCCGGCCAACCCCTCACCTCTTGCTTCCGCCCAAAGTGTGCGGGCCAGGATGTCGCGGTCTCTCTCAGAAACGGTCATGATTTTCTCCAGGCACAAAAAAACCGCTCGATGGCGGCCTGATAGACGTCTATTGGGGCGTATTAAAACGGGCTCAACTCAATGCTGAGGTGCTGGCATACGATGTCCCCGGCGCTGGCTACCCCATTCTCGCCTTGCACCCTTACAAGAACAGCAGCGGATTCATCCACTGCCCCGATTCCGGTGGCGATGGAGTTGCTAGCGCCTTGCACATCAGATCGACGAATGTATTCCTGGGAGCCAGCAGAGATCAGTTCTATCTCTGTATCAATGCGCCAGGCCCCACCATTAGTGGTAGAGACCCACCCACCTGCGTTCAGCGCCCCAAAAAATACACGTATCGTCTTGTTATTCGCGTTCGCCGCAAACGTTCCGTAAGCCAGAATCTTAACTTTTTGCCCTGCTTTCAAAGTGCCGGCCGGGATCGTATATGACATCAAGTCAGTAGGTGTCACACTGGCTGGGGTGCTTGCCGAGCCGGTATCTCGGCTAATCACAGGCGATGTATTGCCACCAACCAATCTCCCCCCAGAAACCGAAACGCTGCCTACAACCCGCATATCCCTGAATTTAACACTATCAGGTCTTGTAAGGGCGGCATTGACCTGAGCGCCACTAACGGAGGCGTTATCGAACACATCCATATAACTGAATACGCCCTCTGAAGCACCCAGGTCGACCTCAATACCATTAGCAGGCATGTCCCTAACGGTGGTTTTCGACACGTTAAAGTGTTTTGACCGAGAAGTAATTTTGATCCCGGACCCCGTCGTTCCTCTGAGATCGCCGTTAACTGCTAGGCACGACTCCATATTCCAGTAGTCGCCCTCCATGAAGAACGCATCGCCCGAGGGCTGGTCGACCGCCACCGCGACAAAATTGTTCCACTCCGGATCTATCACTGTATCAGGAATTCCGTTTCCAATATCAATCAGTCCGGCGCGCATATTTACCCCAATTACCGGCCAGACCAAAATGACGTTATTGAGCCATATCCCCTCACATCCTCCCTCGATCTTTATCCCGTCCGCCTTGCCCATGAGTGCAGGTGTTTGAACGTTGGAAACAAAAGCGTTAACCGTGTCACGAAAGTGGAGCCATGGCTGGCCGCCAAGATCTGAATATCCTAGAAGATCTTGGCCGTTGGTGACCTGTACAGTCTTTGTGTAATCGTAGGTGCTTGGAGCGATTTTACGATAAGGGCTGGCGTCGAATATGAAACGCCCACCTTTATAATAGAACCAAGAATCCAGAACTATATTTTGGCAGCGATTAAACTCAAGAGCTTTATCGAGTTTCCTGAACTGAACTCTTTGAAGGACCACGCCAACAACATTTTGGCAAAAGATCGCACGGCAGCCGCCGAGCCCAGCCTCGTCAGCAAACGCAAGGTCAGTGATGCCTCGCAACTGATTCGTCTGATTATCCACGCCTGACGGGGTAACCTGATTCTTATAGAGAAGGGTCGTCCCAGCGCTGTATGGGCTCAAAAATGTGGAAAATGGGCCGGCGCCATGAATGCACAGATTACCGTCAGGCAAGTTAACCTGATTGAATTTGAACGTGCCTGCCGGGATGGATCCGGCCAGCTTGTTGGCTGCGCAGTAATCTACGAACGCTTGCATGGCGGGAGTCCAATCCCATGTAGCCGCGTTTGTTGGAGTTGGCTTGGTCACAACAAGGTCTGCGAACTCCCAGAGGCTTACCGATTGGGCGTTTAGCATTTGCGCAACGCTTTCGATTGAAGGTGCAAGCTGGTCCCTGATCCAGCCGACTCTCGTAGCGCCATCCGGCGCCAGCAAATCCGCACGTAGCGGGCCGGCGTCCGCCGCTGCGGCCATAGCTTCGGCGGCCGCTGCTGCCGCCTGGGCCGCACTTGCTTCGGCCTCCACCACGGCGTCCTCCACTGCCTGCGAAGACATGGACCGCTTGCCTGTGTCTACCGCCACGCCTCCAACTTTCCTCCAGACAGCATAGATTTCATCATTCTCGCTCGATGCGACGAGAAACATGCCGCCCTCATCCGTGGCCGAGAGTCCGGTAGCGACATCGGGATAAATAGATGTCGAAACGCTGGCCTTCGTCTCGATTCCAGCAATTATCTGTTTCAGGTTTTGGATATCACCTGATTCCGTGGGGATGGGTGGCGCGGCTATGGCGTCGTTTGCGAAGCGCGAAAGAATATTGCTGCCTACTTCAGCTTTCACGGTAGCAATCTCAAGGCGCTCTGTCTGGTCAGTCATATAGTTCCCCTGGGGCGTGTTTAAGGAGCGTGACCGGTTGCGGTCAACTAGAAATGAGGCGATTGGCGAGTTTGGTTAAAGCCAGTTGCCGGAGAAAAAATCACCGCTGTTGCTGATGAGCATGTCGGCTACTGCGTCGAAGATGGTGTCCACCTGGTCGTCGTGGTTGTGGCTGTCGTCGGCCGTGAAAGCTGCGGCCTCGGTGAGGAAGGTGGTGACCCACTCAGTGGTGCACAGGTCCTGCCCTCGGTGGTCCTTGACGTGCGTGATGGGCTTCCCCTGCTCGTCGTAAATAGCGGGCACGAATACCCGCCCGGATTTGAACCAGGGCACGGCATCCATGCAGCGGGTGACCTTGTTGGCGGCCGGGCCGCGCGGCTGCGGCTCTATCGGGATCGCGCCCTTTTTGCTGATGGTCTGGATCAGGCCGGTACCGCTGGATTTGTCCTCGACGCGCATGTAGCGCAAGGCCGCGGGCCTGAACTGGTCCCACGGCTTCCAGCGCTCCCACACCCGCAAAGCTTCGGCTTCCAGGTCACCGGCGTCCCACTTCCCGCGCACAATCTCGATGATGTACAGATTGCCGTCCACTCCCAGGCCGCAGTGCGCGAAAACCGAGAAGTCATGCTGCTCGCCAGTCTTCTGCGCGGTATCCACATAGACGCCACGCCAGACCAAAAATGGCAGCTGCTCGTAGGTCTTGAACCAGTCCGGGTCGATCATGCCGCCTGTGAGCGCTACGGGCTCCTGCTGGTACTGGCTGACCATGGTGTAGGCGTCTTTGTCCCACAGGGCCATCAGGTCGTGGACCGACTCCTTGGCCGGCCAGTAGGACCAGTATTCAACCCCGCCGCGCACCACTGACGGACCGCTGAAAACGTCGCGCTCTGCGTGCTCACGGATCTGCGGGGGCAGGCTGGCGATGTAATCGCGGGTCACCAGGGCCGGAACCTTGATGTGCGCGAAGTCCAGGCCCATGCCGCCCTTGAGCAGGAATCCCGACACGTCGTCCGTGTGCAGGCGCTGCTGAGTGCAGATGACAGGTGTATCAGGCGATGCGCGCCGGCTGCGTAGCGTGTTTGTGACGATCCGCTGGGCCTTGGCCCGCATGGTCGCCGAAAATGCGCTGTCGGCCTTCTCTGGGTCGTCCAGGTTGATGAAGCCAGTGAAGTCCTTGGAAATGTAGCCGCCCCGGCAGCCGGTAATCTGGCCGCCCGTGGAGCGGCTGAACAGCTGGTGCCGGGTGCGACCCTTGCCGTCGATAAGCGACCAGTTCTCGACATCGGCCTTACCCATCGAAACAGGCCAGAGCTCCTGGTACTCAGGACTGGAGACGATCGACCGGATGCGGCCAGAGTTCTCCACGACCAAGGAATTCGAGTAGGAGACGTTCAGAGTGCGTGTGCGGTCGCGCACGGTCATGGCATAGGCTGGAAGGTGGATGGACCAGTATTCGGTCTTGGTGCCACCAGGTGGCATGTTGAACACGACGTTCTTCAGTTCGCCATTGAGCACTCGCAGCGCTGTGTGGTCCATGTACCGGTGGTGCCAGTTGCAGAGCATCTTCATGCCCTGATTCAGCTGGAACCACACACGCATAAACGACAGGGGCGAGTGCTCACTGATACTTTTGGCGGCCTGCTTTTCCTCGATGCTCATCGCCTCCCAATCGAGGAGTGCGGTCATAGGCGGGCCAGTACGGATTCAAGCGCTTCTTGATCCACCTTGACCGTGGATTTCGTCTCGATGGGGGCTCCGTCCTTGCCGGTCAACTCGACAATCTGCTTGTCGAGGCCCAGGAGCTTGGCCTTGCCCATTGAGGCCGTGACCATTGCAGATGCCTTGCCGGTCTCCTTACCGAGCAGGCGAGCCTCTTCCAGCTCAGCCAGGAGCGAGTCCACGGTGATTTCGTGACGTTCCATGACCTTATTCCTTAACTCTTCTATGCGTGCCTGCACTTGAGGCCGTTGGAGGGTGTTGTAGCCTTCACGCTGAGCTGTTTTGTCAGCCATTTTTGCAGTGTTGTAGGACCGGCGGTATGCCTCGGAGGCGTTGCCGGTCTCGACATAGGCGAGGCAGAAAAGCTCCATTTTGTCGGTGAAGCGTTTCTTTGCCTTGCGTTCCATATGTCACCTACGGGTTGATCAGTTTCCACTTGTAGCCGACCCACTTGGGGATCTTCCCTGCCGTCAGGAGGGGCGGCTTTTCCTCTACGCAGCCTGCAGGAATAAGCCAGCGACCGATGTTTTGCGGGTCTGGATCAGCTACCGCTTCACCGATATAGAGCCCGTTCTCGTCTGTCTGGTAGACCAGGAGCTGGCCCTGCTGAAGTTCGACTTCCATCAGTACCTAATCCAATAGTTGGCAACCTTGTTCCGTGGGCGCGTTTCGGCGCCACCGGCTGGCAAAGTAGCCGCCTGGCTGCCAGTGGTTGTTAGGACGGCTTGCCCGGTACCCAGATTGACTAAATATCCGTTGGCCGCAATTTCATGGCTGTGACTCCGAAGCATGTCGCTCTGAGCGCTTCCAAAAACTCGCCCAGAGTCGACGCCACGTCCATCGTCAAATCCACGGACAAACTCGCCCCGGTAATCAGGAAGTCTGAACTGGAGGCTTGTTTCTCCACCGCTGTTGTGGGCTGTCCCGATCACCGCAAACAATCGTGGGTAGGAGGCGCGCAGCAGGACCGCTCCGTTGCACTTTAACCAGCCAGCGGCTGGGACATTGTTATGCGCTACCATCTTCAGATCGCCTGGATCGTACCCAATAAAGAAAGACGATCCGATATATCGCCAGAAACCTGTAGTGAGCGTGGGGTCGTTACCTGAATTGTTCGTCGTAATACTTTCGTAGTAGTTACCATCGGACGCGTATGTTGGCGCGCCGAGACCATAAACAGCCAGCGGATGCCAGGTCATTACGCCGTTACGCTCTAGACTCTGCAAAGCCGTGTCAGCACGGTTATGCCACCAGTTCTCGTGCCCGGCCGGTGGCGCGTCCTTGTCTTGTCCACCTTCCCAACCTGTCGCAAGGCGCACATCACTCGGCGTTGCGAAGCTGTTTAGGCTGTTGTCAGTCTCCACGCCCTGAGCCCAGCGAGTATTGAAAGGCTGTCGTGCCATCAGGCTATATCTCCAGGGAGAGTGAAGTTTGAGTATTCGTAGATCTTCGACGACGAGGATTCGATGTCATCGATATTCACCGGCAGAACAAATATCTCGCCGAGCCGGTCGCCTTGAGGTAGAGGAATCAAATCAAAATTTTCAATAAGATAGAGCATGGTGTTGTCCAGCTCTGAGGCGATACCAATATCGAAAGACTTGTCGCCATTGCACACCAGCGCAGTAACCTTCATGCCGATGATTATTTCCACCAGCTGAATGATGTCGTCAGCCGTTCCGTCGCTGATATTTCTTGCAATCTTTGCCTTGATGAGCCTGCGATAGAGGTCATTGTTTAGCGGCGAATCTGTTGACCCTCCGTCACCGATGTAGGGCGCGATGTTGTAATTGGTATAGCTGTCATTCCCAGCGTAACCAAACACATCGAACTCGGCGGCACGAAGAATCGGGCGCCGGACGCCAACAATACGGCCGATGATGTCCAACATTTCACCGGTCACATTATCGACGTCATAGCTTCCGTAAATTTGGCTCAGTGGCTCTTCCAGCTGTTGATTTGCGATATCTGGCGTGATGGTCAGCCAGCGCACCATGCGCTGCTTGTCACGGTATTCATTGATGATGCGCGACTTGGCTCGCTCGACATGGTCCATGATCATGGGATCACCGTTACTGCAATATTGGCGGTGTCGAAGGTAGCGATCTGGTCTATGGCCGGCTGTATCGGCACAAGCCCCTGCGATCCGGCACTGAGGCCAATGGTCAGGGAAGTGACATAGCTATCACCATATTTACCGAGAACCTTATTCACCGGCGTGTAAAGCCTGCCGGCGGCGACCTTTTCGCCGATGTCATACCCGCCTCTGTTGAAGCCGGTTGTTGTTTCACCGTTGAAAAGAGAGCGTGTCGAGTCGGCGACTATCGCCTGCTTGATCTGTGCGTCTATATCGCTTGGCAGATCCCCCACCTTTTGAAAGGTAACCGCCACGAAAATGGGCAGCCCCAGGGCACGACGGAAGGTCACAGTGTCTTTGTTGCCCGTCACGGGAGACGTCACCACTACTTTGACGCCGTTTGTGCCTGGTGCATCCACCCATGTCTCCGTCTTGGAGTTGTAGCGCGGAAACATGGGCGTTCCCGGATTGTGCTTCTGGTAGATAGCCAGGCCAACATCAACGTCTGAGCCGCCATTAACAATCACCGCAATGCCGGTGTAGGGAACTCCGTCGGAATCGAACGGAGAGACACTGCTGTTCTCCAGAACCCTGACGTCAGTTACACCGGGCACGCTCGCGAGATTGGCATGCATGTTGTCTCGCATATTGCTGCCCGCACGGGCAACCGAGTCATTTCGACGCTTGCGGAAATCCTCATTGCTCTCTGCGTCTTCGCCGGCAGTAGCTTCACCATTTGTTACTGTTGCCCATCCAGGGAACGGCGTACCGATGATATTCAGGTCGCCTGAGGATGCCAGTACTCGACCCGGAGTTGAGCAAGTGGCGAAACCGTTTGCCGTCTGGCTCACGCCTATCACAATGGTCGACGTCGTCAGCCATACACCATTATCAACCTTGCTGCGAACTTGTGAACCAGATGGGATTGCCGTCCCGGGTTGACCGGTGACCGTAATAGGGGCAACCGAATAGGTTGCTTCTCGGATCGGCACGCCTGAGATTTTCCCAATATCGCGCAGTGCTTCGCCAGTAGCGCTGTCGGGATCTTTACTGCGGAATGCGGCGACAACGGCCTCATCAAGATTCGCAAACAGTTCGGCTTCAATGCCTATTCGTTGTCCGTCTGGGCTATCAGGCTCGATATTCCACAGTGGATCAATTTCCAACGTTTTGGATTCGATGTCGCTCAGATACTCGCTCAGCGAGCGGCCGGTGATACCTTGATCAGTGATTTCAGCCATTAGACGATCGCCTGGACATAGTTGATTTCAGCGCTATCGCCAGATGCGCTGATGATTGATGCGCTAACAGTCAGCTCCCGAGTAGCGATGTCTGTAGTAAGGCTGAACGCCGTCATCCCGGCACAGCCAGGCGTCAGCAAGATTCTTTGCCGTATCACTGACTCTCTTGAAGCCAAAACGGACCCTTTACCAAGCACACTTCCAAACCAATCCGTACCGTCCGTGATGTCGAGAAACCACTCGCCGAGGAAGAATTTGAGACGAGTCAGCACATTTTGCGCGACCTCTTCTGCGGTGTAGCCTGTCAAAAATTCCTGACTGCCCTGTGCCAGGTCGCCGTCGGCGTCCAGTTTTCTTACTGTCATGGGTTCACCACTCCAGAGTTTCCGTTGCCCGATTGGACGCCGTTGTGGGTATGGATCTTGCCAATGTTCACGCCCTGGTTGTGAATGGTTGTCATGGTCGTGACGGCTTGTTCGAAATTCGCAGGACACTTCACATTCAGTGACACACCGCCAATCTCAAGGGACTTGTCATCATGAATCCAGAAGTAGGCGGAGCCGTCATTGCTGCGTAGGCGGATGCCCTCGTTTGCGAAATCAGATATCGCGCCCGGAACGGATCGCACGCCTGGGATGAAGTAACAATCATTGATAGAGAAACGCCGCGGCTCGGACTTCACCGCTACGCCACCTTGGTCAACCCAAGAATCGATGCACTCCTGCGAAAAGAACAAGACGCCCTCGGTGTTGTTGGCAACCCGACATTCCAAAGTGCCTCCGGCCGCCCCCCAGAACTGAACAGGGACATGGATGATCGGACGCCGCGGCTGCTGCATGCCCAGGCGGTCCTCCAGCATCAGCCCGATCTGCACTTCTGCCATTTGGGTTGCTGGATCGAAGCTCAGGACATGCCCAGGCACACTGGTTCGCATGTTGTCTTTCAAGTACTCACCGAATATTCCGCGCAGCATTTTGGAGTACTCGGCCTGCGTTCTTGTGGAAAGCGGGTCGCTCATCGTGTTGCCCTTTGTGAAATGCCGGCCTGCGCAGCCGCGCTGAGACGCAGGCAGCTAATCTGGCTCTCCCACTGATCACCATGGGAGTCGCCGGCGAACACCAGCGAGTTGACCTTGTAGTAGCCTTCGCCGATGGTCCGGGGAACGTCATAGAAGAACGCTCCGGAGAACTCGAAGCGAGGCGCCATTGACTCAAGTTTGATGGTGTCGCCAAGTTTGATCTTGGGGTTGAGGGTGTAGCGGATACCCACCTCAGTATCACTGACTACGGGCGAGCCGATCATTCCGGTGCCAGCACTGATCACGTAGATCTGATTGTCCAGCGCAAAATCGCGCTTGATGATCTTGATTGCCCCGTTCTCAACCATCCAATCGAACTGGTAGGTCTCGCCCAGTTCGTTCATGCAAGCGGTAGGGCTGCCTTGAAGCACGGTTCCACGCGAGCGACGCCTGAGCTCCGAAAAATCCCCATAAAATTGGATCTCAGCACCAAATACCGCTGCGCACTCCTCAATGATCTGGACCGGATCTGTTTCTGGAGACAGGGTCAGGTTTATCAGGTTCTGATCGCGCTCCTTGGCAGACGACTTGCAGAAAAAGCGAATTCCCCGAGTAGCGCCGCCGTCCTCAAGATGAAGCTGAACGTTCGTGATCTGGCCGATGAAGATCGAGCCGAACAACCCGTCGTAGCCCGCCTCCAACGAAATGAACTCATATCTCCCTGTAGAGCCGTCGCCGAGCATTTGTCTGGATGCATAGCGCGAGACGTTGTAAATGGTGATCTCAGCGACACTGAACGCGCCGCCGGCAAAGTGAGTGACCTGGAATGTGATTCGCAGCCCGTCCTGGGCGGGGTTAGTTTCGCTAGGCCTCATTTCGTAGACCCGCGACCCCGTACTACGCCCTATCTTCAGGCGGTAGTTGCGCAGGAAGATTTCATCATTCATCGGACCACACCAGCATGTTGTCGATGCCTAGGTTTTCCGGCGTTGCTGGATCGCCCTCCAGGGTTAGCGACCCGTAGGAGATAACCGGTGGTGGGTATAACCCTGCCAAGAGGTTGACATTCGGTAGCAGGAATCGACCCATGGTGAGCGGCACGCCCAGGGCGGTCAGGATGTTCACCCGGAATACTTCAAACCGCACCATCCATTGGAGCTCAATGGTTACGGTGTTTTGCCCAAGACGGGCGACAAAAGTCTGAGCCGGCAGTGTTTGCACGGCTACGCTGTAACGGCTCATGGAATTACCTCTACGGCGGCGTCACCCGTGGAAACCATGGGCGCGCCCTGCGTTGACACCGTGTCGTTCTGCATGAGCTGGTCGGCCGAAGTGACGCCACGACCAACCGTAGAACGCACAATTCGAACCTGTTGTAGCTCGGCAATGAACACCAGTCCGTCCTCGTTCTCGGGACGGGTACGCTCATCCAGACGGACGATGATCATGTCCCGCATGATCTCCTTACCGGTATCGAGGTCGAACCTGGCGCGAGCCTCCAAGAGTGCTGTCAGGGACGCCCAGGCAGTGGATGCCCTGGTTTCATCCCCGCCAGATAGCAGGTAGGCGGAGACGGCGCTAATCGCCGCGCCACCAATGCCGCCGACCACAGTCGCCAAAGCGCCGGCCCCCATCATCCCGATATCATCCAAGCCAAGTCCAAGGGGGCTGTTGGACACGGCTCCTGTCAGCAGATAGCGATTTGGCAGAAGGATCGCGTGATCATTGGTGTTGGCACCAAACTCAACAGGGTATTGCGTCAGGCTGATGGCCTTGCTGGTGATGCCCTCAAGCTTTGCGTCGAACTCAAGCGGGCCGATCTTCGGCAACGTCTTGGTGAAGATGCTCATCAGGCTCATAGTTCGGGGCTCTTGAAATCCTGCATTGTTCGCTCGGTCATCATGCCCATCTGCTCATTGAGGACCTGCTTGACCTTTTCGGTATCTGCCCCGCTGATGTGGTACACGCGGTTGTCGGTGTAACTGGCGGCGCGATCACCTCGGCTCGCCGCCTCGCGGTCCCGCGCCTTGTCGTCGATACCTGGACGCTCATACTCTCGAGACACGATTGCTGCAGCATCATAGGAACTGGTCGCGGTGCGCAGGCTCTTGCCGGCGGCGCGCTCGTTGCCCTTGGTGAGCTCGTGCTGAATGAACTCAAGCTGTTCGGCGCCCGTGGAGTTGCGGATGTCCTTGCCGTACTGCTTGGCGAACTCTGCTTGCCGGTCCGGGTGCCACTGGGCGAGACCATAGGCTTGGCCGCTGTCACCGGATGCGTTTGCCTTGAACCCGCTTTCCTGCTCCAAGTTGGCCGCTATCCCTTCGGCCTGATCCTGAGTCCAACCCTTAGCCATGAAGTAGTCAACGACGGCGGCCACCGCCTCACCACCGCCTTTCTTCAGGCGGTTATTCAGCAGGTCAGTGTCCTCGCCGACGTTCAGGCTGCTGGAGTACAGAAGAGCCGCCGCGCCGCCGCCAGCCACGCCGAGCATGGAAGCCCCGGCGCCGGCGGCAGCAGCACCACCAGCCGCCCCGGCACTTGCCGCGCCCAAGCCAACCACGGCACGCAGAGCGGCCAGGCCTTTGAGTGCTCCAGCACCGCCCATGAGGATCAGCGCCGCGGACACCAGCTCAATGTTGTCGGCCAGGCCACCGAAGAACTCCTTCAGGCCTGAGTCGATCAAATCCTTGTTGTCGCGGTAGAAGGCAACGAAGTCCTCGGCCATTTCCGCGAACGCAGGGGTGAGCTCGCCAGCTATGGTGTTGCCGATATCGGTGAACACCTGGTCAAGCTCGCTGGTTGCGTGCGTCAGCCGGGCAGCATCCTCGATCTGCTTCTGCGTCATCAGGGCAAGCTTGCCCCTGGAATCCAGCTGCTTTTCGACCTCATCGCGGCCGCGCATCAGCAGACGCACGGTAGAGTCGTCCAGGCCCAGGGCCTGGCCCGCCAATCGCTGATTGAGGGAGCTCATGTGCTCGAACTCGCCCGCGATACCAGCCAGGGCCTCGGCGGTGCTCTGCGCGCCGATGATCACATCCGGATTCAGGCCAAGCTTAGCGACGTCGCCGAACCACCCCGTGTCGCCGGTGATAGGGGATGCCATCAGATCCTGGATCTTCTTCATCGCCGCGAAGGCGTCCGAGGCATTGCCGCCTTGAGCCTTCAGCGCCTGCCCGAGCATCTGCACATTCTGCGTGCTCATGCCGGTCAGCTTGTTGAAGTTGTTCAGTTCGGTGCCCGCGCTTTTGAAATCTCCCACTACCTTGTCGATGGCGAGCTTCCCAGCCATTACAGCTCCGAGCTGCAAGACTGACTTGGTGAGCCCTCCAAACGCCGCGTCGGCCTTCTGGAAGGATTTCTCGTCGACCTTCATGCCGAGGGCGATCAAGAAGCTTTCTAATACTTTCAAGTTCAGGCCCCCTGAAAAGCAAAAACCCTGCGAATGCAGGGCTATTTTTGGATATTTGCTCTGGACAGGTGCCTGGCATAGATCATCTCGTCCATGACCATGTTTGCCCGCTTAACCCAACCAAGTGAATAGGTTCCATCCGTCAGGTCGCGATAAGTGCACAGCGGCGGGCAAAGCCCTGGAATACCTACACAGGGCCGCCATAGCTCCCAGTCGACAGCGGGGTTGATGCGCTCTCCTGACTCGAATCCTGCTCCGCGGCTGAAGCGGTAGATTTCTGGAAGAGGGTCAGGAGTGCGGAAAAATCCTCAAACGTCACTCCGAGCGCCAGCACCACGATCGTGAAGTAGGTCTTCAGTTTTCCGGAGAAGTCTTCGAGCGTCAGCGGTGTCGTGGAGCCTTCCTTGAATAGCTTGCCCAGCAGTGAGTCACAGATGAAATTGAAGTCATCCTCCGGCATTCGAGCCAGCATCGTACCTACGATGCCGCCGGCGACCGCTACCGAAGAGCTGGCGCCAACCTCGGCCAGCGCCAGGCCCCGGATCATTGGTTCAACACCGTACTTACCCAAGCGGAACAGCACGGCCCGCTGCTTCTCCGCGCTAGGCATGGCGAAACGGTACGTCACGCCGTCATGCTCGACGGTACGAATATGAGCTTCTGCCTGATTCATACAAGGACGCCTTTGTTGAATTCCATAACGAAGGTCGCGTCATTCATTCCCGGCCCCCCACGAGCCATGGACTTGCCACGAGTGATCACGCCTTCTGAAAAGACCCCGCCCTCCAAGCCGGCGATAGAGGCATATGAACCGGAAACCTCGGCCTTCGCAGTGATTTGTGCCTGCAAGGCCAGAGCTTGCGGACTTCCGGGCATCAAGTTAACCGTCAATCGAACGCCTGGATTCTTGCGATGGAAGCGAACGGCATTGCCGCCCAGGCCCCGGCTAAGATTCGCCTGATCATCGATTGGCTCGACGGTGAACGGTGGGTCAGTGCGACCCCAGTCGTCCAGCACGCCAACGCCGGTGATGACCACAATGGTGTTTTCTACAGAAAGGTCTGAAAGTGCCATGCGTTATCGCCCCTTATTCAACTTGAACCGTCACGTCGACGGCATGGATAGCGCCGGCACGGAACAGACGCATAATGATCGGCGCGGCCTGGCGATCGGCTCGCTCTGCATCAGTTATGTTGCGGATGTCTTCAGCCTTGGTCAGCACCTCGTAGCCGCGGCTCAGGACCTGCTCACCGGTTTCGTCGCTCGGATAGAAGCGCTCGCCCAAGTAACCGTTGTCGATGAAGCGCTCCCCGATTTGCGATGCGGCATCGATCAGCACCTGCTGGCCCGCTGCGGTCTGGCGCAGCTTGGTCGGCACCTTGGTCAGTGCGTTGTACAGATTGATGGTCAGGTAGTTGACGAAGGCATCGAGGTTGAACACATCGTCGATGTACTCGCCAAATGTGGATGTGGTCTTTGAATTGATGACCCGGCCCATGTCCTTCTCGCCACCGGTTTCCACTACGGTGTAGAAGACCGCGCCTTTTTGCTTCATCGCGGAGTAGGCGGTCTGGGTTAGGTCTTCGGCATCGATACCTGGCAGCTTCTTGAACTCGCCGGTAATGGTGGAGTTCGCGGCGTTGAAATTCACCCTGCTGAACACGGCGGCGATCTCGAAGCCCTCGTACAGCTCAGTGGCGTGGCTGGCGATGAACAGGCGACGAGAACCTTGCACTACAGCCTTGCTCACGATGTCGGTGGTTACCGCAGGGTCTCGAACCGTTGCTTGGTTGGTGGTGTAGGCGAAGAATTTGCCGGCAGCGTCTGCTGCTTCTGCCAGCGCAAGCACGTCAGCGTCGACGGCGCGGATGGCGGTTTCGAACTCGAACCAGTAGAACCAGATGCGCTTGTTGATCGCATCGTTGAAGGACTGAACTGGTGTGTGCTCTTCGACGCGCAGGTAAATACGCAGGGTCTTGGGCTTCGGCAGCGCCGAAAACCAAGCCAGGGCCGCCTTGTATGGATCGGACGCGATATCGAAATCAACGGCCACAGCTGCGGCTGAACCGTAATCGCGATAGGTTCCTTCGACAAATCCCACATCGCTGGATGAATCGAAGTCGGCGAAGACCATGCCAGCGCCGAAGTTGGCAGTGCCAAGGCCAGCCGAACTGATCAGCGTGTCGATGTTGATGATGCTTTCAGCCGGATAAGCCATTTACTTCCCCTTGCGCAACGGCGCCAGATTGTTCGGTTTCCACGGTGAAGCCAGCGCGATAGATCCGCTGGATGCGGTCTTCGGCGATGGATTCGCCATACAGGTAGAGGGTGAGCTGGGCTCGCTCTTCCATGGCCGCCTGATACAGGCCGGTCAGGTTGTTGATTGGCGATACGCGGGACCAGCCAAGTTTCGCGGCGCGTAGGATGGTTTTCACTGGCTCGCGCTTGTTGGCTTCACACAGGGCGGCGGCGTACATCACCGCGCCGGCCCGGTAGAAGTTGATGCTGAAGCCCAGCGTGAACTGGGTTGCGACCCTTGCGATGATGTCCTCGTATTGAGGGTCATCAAGGGCCTGGACGTTGGTCTGCGAGTTGAGCGCCTGACCCCATTGCTCTGGGTTTTGCAGGCGCACCGCACAGTAGCTGCCGGTCGGCGCATCAATCCCGTTATCGCCGATGATCACCTTGTTGGCTGGAAGTCCTGTCACCGCCACAACGACATTGCACACGGCCTTGGTAAGCGCTTTGGCGTCAAGCATCGGTGATGACCTCCAGGCGTGCGATCTCGGCCGGGTCCAGCTTGGCTACCACGGCGCGGCAGAAGTTGTGCCAGGGCCGATAGTCCGTCGCGATGGACTTCCACCAGGTTGCAGGCTTGTCGGGCGTCTCGGCGAACACCAGGATGTCGGCCAGCTTGCCCGGGGTCGAAACCTCGATCCCTTTGCCGTCATTGCGGTGGATCACCCGAACGTCATTGATCCGCTCGGCACCGATCTGGAGGAATTCGATCTCCTTGTCGCTGACCGGCTGAACGTTCGCGTCGAAGGCGTCTGTGTAGGCGATGGTCAGCACAGGCTCGAAGTCGACGATCTCGCTGGAGTAGCGATTGAGCACCACCCCCTTGTGGGTGATGAACGGCCCGCTGATGTGGCCGCGCATGTTCAGGCCCATTACACACCCTCTTCGAGTTGTTCGCCGGTGTCATCGATGACGTAGCGGATGGACTGACGGAGCGCACCGGTGTCAATCAGCGGGTTATCCGATCCCTTGGCTGCAATGGTTGATGCGGCGTTGGGCGGAGTCCGTAGATCAGTGATTTCCTGCTTGATGTGGCCCTCGGCCAGATTTCCCATCTGCTCGAGCAGGGTTCGCAAGGTCATATCGCCGGAGAGAACCTTGGGGATCATCACCTCGGCCAGGCGCCGGTATTGGGGGGCGCCTTTTTCGATGGCAGGACCAAGAAACGGACGCTCTGGGATGACGCCATCGGCCGATCCGAAGTTGTTCACCGCAGCCACGGTTGCGATGGTCAGGCCATCCTCGTAGGAACCTGCGCCCTTGGGCACCCCGGCAAGCACTCGGGTTGGGCCCTGCAGCGTCTTGGCTAGGGCCTTCAAGGCCTGCTCGACTTGCTGCTTGTTCACGAGACTTACCGTCGGCTCGATCATACGCAGACCGCTCCCATAGCAGCCCGAGAACGCAGGTGCAGGTACTCAAGACCGTATGGAGTCAGGGCCAGGGCAGCCTCCCATACGGTCAGGTCGGCGTTTGCCGCCGGGATGGCATAGGACACTGACTCATCGCGCACCGACTTGCTGGACTGCGCGTAGGGTGTCGAGGCGCTTCCATCGGAGCCGGTCGCGTCGGATGTCGCCTTGTTCCAGGTCAGGTAATGCGCCGCCAGAGCGAACCATGCTCGCTGGAAGAATGAATATGGCTTGTAGTCGCCCCAGTGGGCGCAACCGCCAAACTCGCCGCGTGCGATGTACAGCGCCCGGGTGATGGATGCATCAGTCCAGGCAGTGACATCAGTAAATTCAGGGTAGAACGCTCGGAAGTCAGCAATGATCGCCGGCGTCACTTCGATGGTCAGCTCGGACATTTTGCAGGCTCCAGAATTAGAAAGCCCCGCACTGGGCGGGGCAATGGCGTTGCTGGTGGATCGTTTACTTCTTCGCCAGGGCGGCCTTCAGGTCGGATTCCAGCTTCTGCGAACGAGCTTGCTCGTCGGCCAGCTTGTCCTGCGCCTGCTTGAGTTGAGCGGGAAGGTCCTTCAGGTCGGATTCCAGCTTCTGGCGCGAGGCCTGCTCATTGAACAGGTCTTGCTTGAGCTGGCCGTTTTCCTTGCGCAGTTCGTCAAGCTGGGCATTGGTCTCTGGCGCCACGTCAGGCGCGCCAGGCACCAGCAAACCATGCTCTTCCCAGAAAGAACCCTTGGCGAGCGCGTGCTGGTCTTCTTTGGTCTGCTCGCCTGGCTGAACCGAGCTGCCATCCGACAGTACGACAGGGTTCGCGCTGATGTTGGTGTAAACCTTCTTCGAAGTCATGTGACCCCCTTAGATGCCGTCGACGTAGGCGTGGCTCAGCGGAACCCGCAGCTCGGTGCCGGCGGTGCGGACAACACCAGCCGCTTCGAAGCGCAGGCCGCCGTGAGACGGGATAGGCGCGTTCAGGGTAAACGGCATTGGCAGGTGGAACTTCGCGAACTGGGCGTTCTTGGTGTACGCCATCATGCGGTCAGTTCCGCCAGCGCCAGCACCGGCGAGCTGCAAAATCGGCTCAAAGGTGATGTTGAGCACGCGCTCCAAGTAGCTGATCAAGGTTTCCGCAGTGTTCGGGATGCGGAAGGTGGTCAGCTGGCCGTATTGCTTCAGCGGCAACAGGATGTGCGTAGGGCGGAAAATGCTGTTGGTCTGCACCTGGTACACCTGAAGGATCAGGTTGTTCAGCAGGGTCAGCATTTCGCTGGCGGCGGTGTCCGGGGCTTGGGCCAGGATCTGCGCGAAGGTCTTGTTCGCACCGCCCAGCAGCGTGCCGGTGGCCAGCACTGGAACGCCTGGGTATTTGATCAGCCCACCGGTGGACAGCGAAGGCCAGCGCACATCACCAACCATTGCGACTCGGTCAAGCCATTGCTCAGTCAGGGTGCGGGTCGCGATAGGCTTCTCGGCCAGGTAGTTGATAGCTCCGCCGAAACCTTGGGCATTCGCCATTTCCATGGCTTTACCCACCTCAATCTGGGTGTAGGTGTAGCCCAGGCCAGCCTGGACGACGTCAACACCGCCGATCTTCGACGCGATCTCAGCCAGCGGGAAGTCATGCGACAGGTCGCCGATTGGAGCAGGCTCGCCCTTGTAGTCCAGGACCTTGAAACCGATAGACTCGATATAATCCGGCGCCGAAGTGTCGACATTCAGCACGGTTGGATAGCGAATCTCCGGGTATGGCTGACGCAGCACCTCCTGCTCAATGTACGTCAGGTTGCCGATCAGAAAGCCCAGTTGTGCCTGGGCCTGTGCGTCCATTGTTCTCATGTGAGCGCTCCTTAAGCGGCAATGGTGGTTGGGTTGATGGCCTTGACTTGCATCAGCGCCAACTCACCAGCCGCAGCAGCGGTCAGGAAGGTGCAGCCCTGGAGCACGTGGTTGCCGGCGGTGGAAGCATTGGTCAGTTCGCCAGTGGTTGGCTTGGCGTAGACCTGAGCGCCGACGGTCGCGCCATCGACGGTGCGCACCCAGACACGGCCATGGCTGACACGACTGGTCTCTTCACCGACTCGATAGGAGCCTGGAAGGTTTGCACTGCCCTGGCCTTGGCCGGTGACGTAGCTGGTGCTGACGCCAACAGTCTTGCGCACGGAGATCCCGAGGAAGAATCCGGCACCTGCGCCAGGCAAAGCATCGCGCTTGGCAGCCGAACCAGAGACCACGGCGCGAGCGAACGGGATTACCACGTCAGCCACGCCAGAGGTGATATCAGCCATCGACAGGTCATTGATCTGGCCTTCAAAGGCCTTGCCTGCGTACTGGTCGAAGGTATCGAAAGCAGTAGCCATTACTTTTCACCTCGCAAGAACTTGGAATAGGCGTCGGAGCCATCAGTGGTCAGCTTTGGCGCCTTGGTGGCGTCCTTGGCGAACTGGCGAAGGCTGTCGTTGGTCTTGGTGCTGTCGTCCTCGTCTTCTTCGTCCGCCTCATCAGCGGCCGCGTCGAAGGCGGCAGTCACGTACGCTTCGGACTTGGAAGCCCAGTCACGGGTCGGCTTGAGTTGGGCCATCGCGGCACGCTTGATCTCCAAGGGGGAGACCAGGCCTTTGGCGTCGAAGGACTTCACGACCTTGGCAGCCAGTGCGATGGTGTCGAGGGTTGCTTTGACGCGCAGGCCGATAGCGGCGTCGGAAGTTTCCTTCTTGGCCTCTTCCAGCTTCTCTTCGGCTTCGTCCTTGGTGGCTTCAGCTTTGTCTGCGCGTTCCGACTCTTCATCCGCGAACTTTTGCAAGGCTGCCACGGCGTCTTCGACTACCGTTGCGGCCTCTTCGTCCAGGATGATGGAGCGGCTTTTCTTGGAGTCCAGAAAGACTTTCCGGGTCGCCATATGGGTAATACCTTTCGGTTTGTGGTCAAAAATGCGGGCGACCTTTCCGGCCCGCGCTGCTTCTACAACGGCGTTGTGATTGATCTGAATGTCACGCTGCTCGTATTCGTAGGCTGTGCCGTCAGGGGCGATGCCAGGGGCTTCCACGTACTCGGCCAAGTAGCCGGGGGAAAGCTCGGCCTTGCCTGACTGGATGTCGTCGATGGCCGACTGGTCCTTGATGATCATGTCTACGATGAGGTTGTCGCCGTCGCGCTCTACGCCACGGACGTGGCCCACAGAGACATTCTTGAACGTGGTCGAGTCGACCAGGTCGTCCGGGTGGTCGTTGGTCACGTCCTTGTCGAGGTAGGTAGCCATAGACTCAGGCTTGAACACCTCTTCCGGCGACCGGTAGACGTTGACGATCCGCTCGGGGCCATCGAGATCAAGCTCGCTCGACAGGTACTGATAAACCCCGGTCCGGGCTGCGATCCCTTTCACGCAGAGGAAACCCTCAGGCGTGAGTGTTCGCGACGTAGGCTTGAAGGCCTCATCGATGGTCATTTTCTTCATGTGTTACCCGTTCTTATCGGGGAAGTAGTTCACGCCAGGTATCAGGGAGATCCCTACGCACCGGCAGAGCGGATGGTGCTTGCCTGGGTGTAGTCCGGTCACGCCGCGCCAGGTGGCGCCTTCGGAGACCTTGTACACGCCAGGGCCGTACCCGATGTCCTGCCGGGCGATGCCATAGCAGCTGATCTTGGCATTGGGGTACTTGCCGCTTGGGTCACCAGAGACACGCTGGTCCTTGGACGTCTCGACGCGGTAGAACTCGATGCCGGCTGCTGTTTGCCGCTGGCGGGTCAGGTCGCTATTGAGCTGCGATACCTGGTCCCGTGCGATCAGCTTTGCCCGCCGAGCGCTTACGCCTGTCTGCTCCTGAATTTGCTTGGCGATGGCTGTAGGCGCGAGCCCGCTTTTCATGCCGCCTAACACGATCGTCTCCACCCGCTGGAAATACTCGGCAGGGATGGACTTGATAAGGTTGACGTTCTCGGCGGTCGATGCTTCGAGGTAGTCGACCATGCCCTTGGGCTTGGTGATCAGCTCGAAGTCCACACCCACGGCCCTGTTGACCGACTTGCGGAAGTCCTCGGCGTTGTCGGCCTCGGCCCGGCTGATGGTGCCGGCAGCCACCCGCCTGGCCTGCTCATCGAACAGGCCGGTGGTGAACGTCGACGATACCCGGCGGATCACCGCGAGGATGTCCTCTGTCCAGCCATCCAGGGTGACCTGGCTGTCGGCGATGTACTGGGGCCTAAGTCGGACCAAGTTGGGACCAAGTACAGCGTAAAGCTGCTGGGACATGAGCCGAACCAGGGCATTCAGCTGGCCTCGGTAAAAACGCTCGGCGTCCTGGCTGGGCTTTACCGGATCAGGCGCCCGTGGCTTGCGCTTCCTTCCCAGCAGGGCCTTGTTTGTTGCCGTCAGGGTTTCAAGCGGGCTCAGCTTTTTACCGGCTTCCATTTTTCACCACCAAGAACGATCGAAGTCAGAGGCAGGGGGTTGGCTCGAAGAGCCTCCAACTCATCGTCCGTCGGGTCGTACTTGAGGCTCAGATGCGGCAGGTAGTCCGGATAGCTGTGCTCAGCGCCTGTTGCACGGATCTCATCGAAACGCGCCTGCAGGTCAGGGGAGTCAAGCTTGACCACGAGCGCACGCCATGGCGCCTGCCCGATGATCTCGTACTGGTCCGTCAGGTTGGCGATGTACATCCCGTCGCTTGGTGATCCTGCTGGGATGCCGTTGCGGGCATAGAACAGAGTCACATGCAGGTCGCCCTCCAGAACCCCGCTACCCACTCCAGCATCGAGCACATGGTTGGCGATCACACTGGCCGACAGCTTGTCAGGCTTGACCGAAACGAACCCGTTTAGGGCTGCATCAGCCGTAGGCTTCGCATCCAGGTCGAAGCTGTCGAGATCCTCGTCATCGCCAAGGCCATTGTCTTCGTCCTTTTCGCGTTGCTCTTGGGTTGCAATCTGCTCGTCGGTGATAGCGTAGGTGCCTTTCGCCTGAGCGCGACGCATGGCATGGCTTGGACGAATCACGCCGTTCTCGATGTGTAGCGAGTCGGCTTGGGCGTCAGCTAGGTCTTCTTGTGCCTGTTCGATACCAGAGGTCTGGGCCAGTGGATTCCACTCGAACTCGATGTCATCCGGGTAGCTACCCAAGGCGGAGCGGATCAACACTTGGTCCAGCGCTTCCAAGTCCAGGCGCATCTGGCCGTCTTGCTTGCCCTTGATGGTGCCGTGGTAGGTCTTCAGGTCGCCTTCACCGGTAGAGCTGAGCCCGGCTGCTGATTGGCCCCACAACTCGGTAACAGGCATTTCAGCAGCGCCAGCCGTCCAGACCATGAATTGCTCCATGATCTGGCTCAGGCCAGAGAAGGCGATGCTCTTACGCTCGTACGCCTCGTTGTCGGCGTCCAGCAAGCCCAGGTTGATGATCGACTTCATCATGCCAAACAGGCGGTAACGCTCTGTGATCTTGTCGCACTGAGCGCTGGCAAGTGCGCCCTGCAATCCTTTCACGCTGACAGTATCGACGTTGGCCTCAAGCACCAAGGAAGCAATACCGCTCTTGGTCGCCACCACATCGCGCAGGTCAGACATGCATCGACGCAGGCGGCTGTCACCCCAACCTTGCTCGAACATGCGCATACGGCGCGGCAGTCGCGCTCCGGTTCTGCGGATGATATGGCTGTAGTGAATCTTCTGCTGCCCGTTCACCATCATGTAGAACTCGGGAAGCATCCAGTTCGGCTTGAGCGGGTCGGTCAGGTTAAATTCTGTTGGCTGGATATCCCAGCGGTCGAGGACAACCAGATTCTTCAGTCCGCCCTTTTTTATCTTGTCCAGGTCGAGCGGCTGACTCAGATCCTGCCCGGTCACCATCAATAGTGCTGCCCCCCCGTACAGGTCAGCCCAGCAGCACGTATCAAGGTATGCCTGCTGGACGCCCAGGCGCCTTTCCTCGTTTGCAATATCCTTGGCCTGCTTCCCGCTGAAGGCGCGCCACTCGCGCAATGCATCTTCGTTCGGCTTATCGACGATCCGGCGGGCGAGCCAGTTCGATTGGTATGCCGCCTCCAGTTCGAATTGGTTGACGAACTCAAATCCGAATTGGCTGTGCGTGCGCTTGTCGCGATTGGTGCCGATATTGGCGACCATGTTGGAAAGGCTGTCATTGGTGACGACCTGGCCGCCCTTAATCTTGATTCGCGGTTTTGATGTGGTCATTGATTGTCAACCATTTTGATGCTGATTCCGCGCATTGCCATGGCGACGACCTTGTCGTAATCAGGCTCGATACCCGTCAGATGATTGAATGCCACTACCGCAGCAAGGTATGGATCGACCCACCAGGAGCGCTTGACGACAATGCTTATGCTCATCTTCGCCATGGGGATGATCTCCAATGTCGCGACACAATTTACTGATTCGCGAAACGTGTCGCGACCTTACTTGCTTTTGCTGCGCTGGATCTGCGCATCGACCTGGTCGGCGCAGGTGTCGAGCAGCCGGATAGCCAGGTTCTTCAGCTCCCACAGCTGACCATTGTCCACCAAGCCTTCCTCCTCTACCCGCTCGCAGGGGACAAGCTCAGGGGGCTCGATTCTTTCGACCTGGGTCTTGGTTACCACTACCGGCTTTCCCGCGCAGGCCGTCAGGAAGAGGCTGAGCAGCCCAATCACGAACAGCCGGACTGTTCCGTTTGAGGTCTTCAAAGTTCTTCTCCGCCTTTCGGGCTTTGGCTTGGCTCGCTTGAAGCCGGCGACTCAGATCCGCTTGATACGCTTCGTTGCGCTTGGCCTCTGCACGGAGCGTGGTGATCGTCGCCTGGCTTTCGAGGTTGGCCTTGATGGCGTCGTCCTTGCTCTTGGTCTCCAGCGCCACCTCCCCACGCAGGGCAACAACTCGGTACTGCTGGATACCAACGAGCAGAATGCCCACCAGGGCGATGATGATTGCTGCGGCTATGGCCTTCATGCTGAATCCACCTTGCGGCCCAGGAAGCGGGTCACCAGCTCGCGAATGGCTGTCACCCCCAGAAACCCGATCGTCCCGCCAGCAGCAACCGATAGGCTGGGCGGCCAGGTCATCCACTCGATGATGCTGGACGCAACCAGGCTCAACGACCCACAGATCAGCGACTCGAAAAATATCCGGCGCTTGCTGGTTTCCTTGGCGTCGTAGAGAACGCGCAGTAGGGATACGACGACGGCCATGATTGCGCCCTGCCAGAGCGGATTGCTCAACGCCAGCCAGATCTTGGCCCATGTGTCTGGCTTATCAGGCATGTCAGGCATCCGGGTTGCCTCCCTCTTGGGGAGATTGATAAATCCGGCATCCACTGCACTCCCAGCTTGGAGCAATGGGTGTGGGGAGCCGAAAACGAAAAGGCCCCGATCAATGTCGAGGCCCTGAATAGGTGCCAATCAAATACAACAAAACTGTTGTATTTCCACAAATATGTTGTATACTGGACTCATCCAAACAACGAGGCGAGGTGATGAAGTTCAGCGAGTTCAGACGATGGTTGAAGGCCCAAGGGGTGACCTTCGAAGCAGGCAAAGGAAGCCACTTCAAAGTCACGGCCCCAAACGGCAACAAGACAACCTTCGCGGACCACGGATCCAAGGAAATGCCGGAACCGACCCGCAAGGCGATCATTAAACAACTGGGGCTCTAAGGGCCCCCTTCGCCATTCGGCAAGCTGAACGATCACCTCCGAGGAGTGACCCATGTACGACTTTGCAATTCGATTTGAACAAGACGCCACCGGTGTGGCCGTCTTCTGCCGGGATCTGCCAGAACTGAACAGCTTTGGCGATGACGTCGAGCATGCGATCCGTGAGGCGATGGATGCTATCGAGACGACCCTGTCGCTGTATGTCGATCAGCGCCGAGCGATTCCGTCGGCATCCGCTCCCCAGGAAGGGGAACACGTCGTCCACCTGCCAGCGGTTACAGTGGCAAAGATCGCGCTGTGGAACGAAATGATGGCGCGGGATATGCGCAAGGCTGATCTGTGCCGGTTGCTGGGTATTGCTCAGACCCAAGGAGATCGCCTGGTGGACTTCCTCCACACTTCCAAGATGGAAGCGATCGAGAAAGCCCTGGCCGCTCTTGGAAAGCGCGTAACGCTAACCGTCGAGGCAGCCTGAATAGGTGCGGATCGCGACCCTTTCAGGTCACCGTCGTGGCGCTTCCCTCCAGTCCCCACGATGACTGTTACCCCTGCACGTTTCCGCCGGGCTCGATATCCGCATAACGCGCTCGTCTTTCCGAGCTGTCTGCCAAAGACCTTCACAGCGTCGACGCCCCAATGCATCGATCTCGCCGTTCCAGTCTCGCGCCACCCTGCAAGCATGTGAGGTCAGGGTGCGCGGGCTGCCGGTGTTCTTTCGTGACGCGTGACTTCCGGCTATACCGCGTCCAGGCCGCCCCGAAGGCTGTCCTGGCTACAGGTGAAACTGGATACATCCGGGAAAGCATCCACTGGGTAGCGGCTTTCCTCGGAGGTACAAAAAAGCCCGGCTCTTGTCCGGGCTTTTTCTATTGCTTCCAGGCGTATTCAGCAGGGAGTCAGACCGACACCGTCAGGCGCTGGACTGGCCGTGGCCATCACGAAGTGGTTGCTGGATGCGCGCAGATTGGAAGAGAGACCTTCGCCACTTGACTGGCTACCCGTTCGCCACATGGCGAGAGTCAGCTCCAGGCGCTTCACGCCAACACTCGGCAGTCCGGCCAGCATCACGGCGGAACGGTAGACATAGGCGACGGGCTCGGCCAATGCCGATACAGAGAAACAGGACAGGCAGGCGGCGAGCGCCAAGCCCAGGTAAGCGGACATTCGCTTCATCATTCGGCATTCCTTTCGGTGGGTTTCTTTGGGCAATAAAAAACCCGGCGCAGTGGCCGGGTTTCGTTTGCTTCCGGGTAAGTTGCCGAAGGCAAAATTATCAGGATGGCGAAATAGTGCCATCAGCCGGACATTTGGTCAATACCCTATTCTCCATAAATTTCATGGATGATTTTTAGGGAATCCGAGTCAGACATCCCTTCAAGAACAAATACCGATTTCTGCTCTCCGGAATTGGAGATCCATTCCCTGCGATGGTATTGGTAAACGCACCGCTCATCCGAGGACGGATCACCTGATCGCATCAGGTTCATGCCCTCCAGTACGCTGACCGTCTCTTTGCTTCTCGGGCCGCCAACTACCAGTACATCCTCGTATTTCATGCTGCCTCCTTCATCACGTTGATGCATCTGGCCACTGGCGCCAGAGCCTGCTTATCCAGATCATTACATGCAGCGAAGCAGGCGTCGATAAAACCGCCCCATTCGCGGGACCACTGTTCCGAAGACAACTCAATACCGAGGATCAGCAAAAGCCATTTACGGAATGACTCTGGTGTTGGACACGGGTCAATCCCTTCGCTCTGACCTCCCTGATGCATGCGGCGGTATCGATAAAGTACCCCCTCACATACCACGCGGGCACGCTCGTATTTCTTGGCGTACATAGTTGGCCCCATGCTGTATGCGACCCTGAATAGGGCCTCATGAGCATCATCCTTGTCATCATCGGTAGCGAGGGGGCTGTACATGTGATTTCCAAATGCCTGCAAGTGAACCGGCAATGTAGAGATCGCATGCTGAATTCGCGCTGATATTGATTGGTGCATGGCATGCCGGCTACTTATCGACTTCTCCGTCTTTTGCACTGAGCAGCCGAGCATCCCGATTTGCTCAACGTGAGAACCCTGACTATCCCAAGGCGTGTAGAGGGCGTCATGCCAAGCCTGGCGCGCTGAGTTGATCTTCATGCTGCAGCCCTCTTCAGTTCACGGGTCTTGGCCCGGTATTCGGCCTTCTCGGATTCGCTCAGCCTTACCCGACTGCGCGGAGGAGTGAACAACGCCTCGACTGGGTCCCACCCAGAATTGATTCTGTTCGCTATCGTGCGCTCGGTAACCACCACACCGGGAAGCCTCGACCACCCCGCGAGCGTGTCAGTCGTACCATCGATCGTGATTACGAACGCATTGCTCCGCTCATGCTTGTGATTGGTTCTGCGCGGCTGGGGGGCCTTCTCGCGGCCGTTGTGTGTTCGCTTTGCGCCGAACAGCGCCTCGAAATCAGACATCCCGGAGCGCTTTCGCCGCATGATGGTTGCTCCGGTTACCATTACCCGAGGATCCATCCCCCACTGAGTAGCTGTTTCACGCTTGCCATCGAATTCGATCAGGCCGACGTCGCTGCGGTTAGCATGGCTCTCAGGGGTGAACCCTCTGCGCGTATTGCAACCACGACAGAGAATTCTCAGGTTGGAACGCTCGTTGTTCTGCCTGTCCTCGTCGAAATGATCGACGTGACAGGTGAGCCAAGTCTCATGCTTACCGCACAGTTCGCAGTCGCGACAACCTGGGCCAACATCTGCCCACATGACATGTCGATGCTCAAAGACGTACCCACCTTTGTCCGCCAGAGGGTGGCCTGGTTCGTACACTCGGACATAGCCGTTTGGCGTAATCACCCGTTGCTGTCGGGTTGTCGGAAGCTTGTCAGTTGTCCCGTTTCGCATAACCCGGAAGTAATGCATTTGGCAGAGTTGAGCCGCCTTGTAGGTCGCCTCGCGCTCACAGTTATCTACGCTGCATTGCATTGGATTCGACCCTCCAGGCGTCTGCACTTTTTGGCGAAAACTGCCTTTAAGCGCTTTAGGTATGGGATTTCATGGCGGACCAGGTCCTGATTGCACTCCAACCAGTCCACCTTTTCCGCGCCAATCTTCTCCACTAGGCGGGGCCGGTAGACCATGATGTTTCCGCTCAAGTGGGCATTGCACTGGGAGCAGGACTTGTTCATGTTCCAGAGGTTGAAGCGGAGGTGGGCGGCGGCGCCAACACTGCGGAAGTGTGAGCAATGCCATTGACCGCTCCATGAGGCAGGCTTGTCGCAACTGATGCAGCCGAGATGCGCATCACGCAGTCGGACGTAGCGATTGATGATCGCCTGGGCTTCCTTGGCGTAATCCGCCCTGCTCTTCAGCTTCTCCTTGCGAACCTTTATCTCCCGGCGCTCGACCTGGGCCAGGGACTTGCGGGCCTTCTCCTGGTTCACTGGCTGCTTCGGAGCATCGAGGATCGCGCAGGCTGGACTGCACACCGCCTGGCCCATCCGCGAAGGCACGAATGAGGCCCTGCAGGTAGCAACGCGGCATTTCTTCGGCTTGGCCGGCTTCCGTTCGATGGTCATAGTGCTTTCCTCGCGGCCCGTTCAACTTCGGCCTTTCGGTCCCTGCGCTTACGCTCGAACTCTTCCACCGAGCGCTTGCGGCGATGGTCCAGCACCACGCCGGCGATAATCGACAGGACAAGGATGGCCCCGTAAACGTCTACGTAATCCATCAGTATCTACCTCCCCAGTTGTCCTTCTGCGTCCACCGCACGCCATGCTCGGCGCCAAATGCCATGACCCATTCGATCAACTCTCCGCACTGCTTCACGGTGAGCTTGCTTGTACGCTCGTAGATGACGTCGAAGCCGTTGCCATCGACCGCCGGTATCATCTGCGGTTGATCGCCAGACTCGCGCAGCCAGGCGGCCGTCAGGAGGCGTTTCCAGATCAGGACGTCCCACTTCTTGCCTGCGTGTTCAACCTGGGCGGCGATATCGGACAGGGCCGCGTGTAGGGCCTTGTTTTGCTCCCCGCTGCGGTCCACGTCGGTGATGGCCAGCTTCTTGGGCCTGGCCAGGTCCAGCCCAGCGATATAGCCCATGGCCCTGGTGCGGTCTGATTCATTGCGGATTTGGAGGCTGGTCATACGCACGCTCCAAACAAGCAGCTAGCCGCATAAACCAGCGTATCAACCACGCAGTACAGGACCGCAACGCAGAAGGCGTATTGGATAAACCCAGTCATGGCTGCACCGCCTTGCCCATGGCGGCGTCATGAAACTTAGCCACGCATCCCGCCAGATTGTGCTTCTGCTGAAAGTACTCGCTTGCGTAAGCGCCCCAAGTGGCAACTTCCTCGGATGCATCAACCAGCATCTTGCGTAGCACCTCGTTCTCCGCCAGCAGCTCCAGCGCCACCTCCTCGAG
>NZ_JBKGGX010000031.1:0-62760 GCF_052041925.1 Pseudomonas sp. SMN5 | reverse complement strand
CCCCCCCCCCCCCCCCTCCCCCCTCCCCCTCCCCCCCCCTCCCCCCCCCCCCCCCCCCCCCCCCCCCCCCCCCCCCCCCCCCCCCCCCCCCCACCTTCGCCGGGCAGGTCGAACGGGCCGACGCCGATTATCTGTTCGTGCTCGAAGACGATGACCGCCAGGTAGTCGGGATCAGCGCGCTGACCGGAGCGATTGGACTGCGCGAAGCGTGGTACAACTATCGGGTCGGGGTGACCGTCAGCTCGGCGCCGGAACTGGGCATCCAGCGGCAGATCCCGACGTTGTTTCTCAACAACGAGATGACCGGGCAATCGGAAGTCTGCTCATTGTTCCTGCACCCCGAGCAGCGTCACGGTCACAACGGGCGCCTGTTGTCCCTGGCACGCCTGTTGTTCGTGGCCGAGTTCCCGCAGATGTTCGGTGAAAAACTGATCGCCGAACTGCGCGGGCATGCTGACGAGCAAGGCTGTTCGCCGTTCTGGGACAGCCTGGGCCGGCATTTCTTCAAAAAGGATTTCATTTATGCCGACCAGTTGTCCGGCATGGGTAATAAATCCTTCATTGCCGAGCTCATGCCGCGACAGCCGCTGTACACCTGTCTGCTGACGGAACAGGCCCAAGCGGTGATCGGCAAGGCCCACCCGAACAGCGAACCGGCCATGAGAATCCTCAATGCCGAAGGCTTCAGCCATAAAGGCTATATCGATATTTTCGATGCGGGCCCGGTGATCGAGGCCTCGGTATCGAACATCCGCACCGTGCGTGAAAGCCAGGCGCTGACTTTGGGCATTGGCACGCCGGACCCACGAGCACCGTTCTGGCTGATCCATAACCGGCGCCTGGAAAGCTGCCGTGTCACCAGCGCTAGGGCGCATCAACATGGCCATAGCCTGCTGGTCGACCGACTCACCGCCAAGCGCCTGCAAGTGCAACCGGGGGACACAGTGCGCGCCGTACCATTGCCCGAACGCCGACAAAAGGCGCAGGCGGCGTAACCCGCCAGCCACCAGTAATACTTGCCGACAATTCGTCAATTGCCTTCAAGGAGTTTGAAAACCCATACTTTTGAACGTCGCCATCTGCCACGGCTCTGTTCATGATTAAAACGCTAATTTCCAAAAAGATGCCACCCGAATACATCGCGGAAACCATCAAGACACTCGACATGGCGGCGCAGATCAATCAGTTGATTGTCGACCTCAAGCATCATCCAACATTCGCCACCGCTCGCCCCCGGCGGGCGGTCATCATGAATTTGACCAATCGGCACACCGCAACCCTCACACTGCATAGCAGCGGTATCGGCAACATCAGTATCAAGGCCCCCACACTCGGCAGCAGGGCCTCGCAACTGTATTCAGTACCCGGACAGAGTATTTTATTTGCCATTGACCAACCGTTCGAAGTTCAGCTGTACGCGATCAACTCTCAACAGCTTGAGAAAACCGGGATTTGTCTCATCCATCAAGATAATCCCCTCGTGGTGGATGGCCGCCGAACATTGTTCGACTACCATCGACCTGGCGCCGGGTTGATCGGTCGGATAAATCTGCCCGACAGGACGGCTGACATCGATGTATTTGATCGGACTTCACTGCGCAAAGTCGCCTGGCTACCCCATGACGAAAGCGCGGCACGGTATCTGGTGAGCCTCGAGTTGCTCGAGGCGGTTCAGGACCCCGATAGCGTCAGGGTCGCCGGGGAATTGATCTATCACTATCACCCCGCCGTCGCCTGGAAAGCCTTCCAGACACTCTATCTGGCTGATCCGCAAACGGCGGTGAGCTACGTAGCGCTGTTGAAAAAACACCGCAACGCCCGTCTCGATACCCTGCTCCTGCCATTCGAGCAAGCCGCATGAGGCTGGAAGTATTTGTCGAGCGCTTGAAAAGTTACGACTTGCAACGTGATAAGGATGAAATTCGCGCAGCATTGCAAGCGTTAGCCACCAACCGCTCAGTATTAAGTTCGCATCTGTACGCCACGCTGCAACGAGACGGCTTTGATACACGCAACAGCCTTTACAACGCCTATGGTTTTGTCCTTCACAGTGATGAAGATTTCACTCTGCGCCTGAGTTTCTGGTCCCCCGTGGAGACTCACGATGAGAGTGAAACTTTTATCTACAACGTGAACCACAACCATGACTTTGAAATTTACTCGGTGGGTTATAGCGGCGATGGCTACACCACTGTTATTCGCGAAATACAGGATGACCTGCCACTGCAAAAGGGTAAGAGGCCTCGACTGGGCAAACAGCGAATACTGAAACTTGCCCCAGGGACCGTTCTGTATATGCCAGCACTGCGCGAAATCCACAGGCAAATAGCACCGACCTCAATGTCCGCTTCACTGAGCCTGCTTATTCATCCCGCAGACCTGGAACAGGTCGATGACGCCTGGTGCTTCGATGAAGATTACATACCCGTTCACCCCGGCATAGCGGCGCAAGAGATCGCCTTGTTCGAC
Organism: Pseudomonas sp. SMN5; assembly: GCF_052041925.1. Taxonomy (NCBI): domain Bacteria; kingdom Pseudomonadati; phylum Pseudomonadota; class Gammaproteobacteria; order Pseudomonadales; family Pseudomonadaceae; genus Pseudomonas; species Pseudomonas sp. SMN5. Next base: position 60,291 of record NZ_JBKGGX010000031.1, on the reverse strand, counting down.
GATACGTTGTCGTTGCTGAAAGCCGACCCGATGTTTTCCGATAAATCTAAAGAAGGAGATGAACCATGCTTGACCTGATCGAAGACTGGGATGAAGCGCCTTTATTGCGGGCCGGTTCCAATGTGATCGACACCGCCACGCACTTGACGAACGAAACCCACTGCACGATCCCAGGATTTCCGACGCGCTTCAATGTGGGGAACATCCACGAAATCAAGGAAATCTGGAACTTGCCATACCCAGACTGACCCCGCTTTCTTTAGGTCGGCGCGCCCTGCCAGGCTACTGTCCTGCGGGTTGTGGCCTTTCTGACGATGCGCTGAAAGCATGGCCCATGCGCATTCGTCATCTTCTTTTTGCTTGCCACGTGATAGCCTTTGGCTCTTTCGGCGTTGACACTTTTGCTCAAGCCGTTCCATTCCATGGTGGAACTCACATGTCCAGGCTTTCTCATCAAGATTTGCGCCGCAACTTCCGTCAACTGCTGGCCTCCAAGACCTGCTACCACACCGCATCCGTGTTTGACCCGATGTCGGCGCGCATCGCGGCCGACCTGGGTTTTGAAGTGGGGATCCTGGGCGGCTCGGTCGCCTCGTTGCAAGTGCTGGGCGCGCCGGACTTTGCCCTGATCACCCTCAGCGAGTTCGCCGAACAGGCCACCCGCATAGGCCGGGTGGCGCAACTGCCGGTGATCGCCGACGCCGACCACGGCTACGGCAACGCCTTGAATGTGATGCGCACCATCATTGAACTGGAACGTGCCGGCGTGGCCGCACTGACCATCGAGGACACCCTGTTGCCGGCCCAGTTTGGCCGCAAGTCCACGGACCTGATCGGAGTGGCCGAAGGCGTCGGGAAGATTCGTGCGGCGCTGGAGGCGCGCGTCGACCCGGAAATGGCGATCATCGCCCGTACCAATGCCGGGATTCTGCCGGTCCAGGAAATCATCAGCCGTACCCAGCAATATGAACGGGCCGGGGCGGACGGGATTTGCATGGTGGGGGTACAGGATTTCGAGCATCTGGAAAAGATCAGCGAAAACCTGAGCGTGCCACTGATGCTCGTCACCTATGGCAACCCGCTGCTGCGCGACGACAAACGCCTGGCTGAACTGGGCGTGCGGGTGACCATCGACGGCCATGGCGCCTACTTCGCCGCGATCAAGGCCACCTATGACAGCCTGCGCGAACAGCGGCAAATCTTCACCCAGGCTTCAGACCTCAGCGCCACCGAACTGACCCACACCTACACCCAGCCCGAGGAATACATCCGCTGGGCCGAGGAATACATGAGCGTCAAGGAATGATCTGACGTCCAGCCCTGAGGTGCATTCAGGAGCGCATCGCGAGCAGGCTCGCTCCCACAGGAGATCCAGGTGGCCGCGATGCTCCTCTGTGGGAGCGAGCCTGCTCGCGAATGCGGTGGGTCGGCTTGCATCTCTTTTGAAGGTGCCGCCCTCTTCGCGGGCAAGCCCGCCTCCACAGGGGTCTATTGGCGGATGCAAGATTGCCTTCAGCGCCCGCTACGCAGCATTTCCTTGGGCACGTACTTGCCGATCTCGAACTTGCCGATGGCGGCGCGGTGCACTTCGTCCGGGCCGTCGGCCAGGCGCAGGGTGCGTTGCATGGCATACATGTAGGCCAGTGGGAAATCGTTGGAAACCCCGGCCCCACCATGGATCTGAATCGCCCGGTCGATGACCTTCAAAGCGACATTGGGCGCGACGACCTTGATCTGGGCGATTTCGCTCTTGGCCACTTTATTGCCGACAGTGTCCATCATGTACGCTGCTTTCAAGGTCAGCAGGCGCGCCATGTCGATTTCCATCCGTGAGTCGGCGATCTTGTCGACATTCCCACCCAGGCGCGCCAGCGGCTTGCCGAAGGCGGTGCGGCTGACGGCACGCTTGCACATCAATTCCAATGCCCGCTCGGCCATGCCGATGGAACGCATGCAGTGGTGAATCCGTCCTGGGCCAAGGCGCCCCTGGGCAATTTCAAAGCCGCGTCCTTCACCCAACAACACGTTTTCGTACGGCACCCGAACGTTGTCGAACACGACTTCGGCATGACCATGGGGTGCGTCGTCGTAGCCGAACACCGGCAGCGGTCGTACGATTTTTACTCCAGGGGTGTCCACCGGCACCAGGATCATCGAATGCTGGGCATGGCGCGGTGCATCGGGGTTGCTCAGGCCCATGAAGATCAGGATCTTGCAGCGCGGGTCGCAAGCGCCTGAAGTCCACCATTTCTTGCCGTTGATCACCCACTGGTCGCCGTCACGCTCGGCACGGGCAGCCATATTGGTGGCGTCCGAGGAGGCAACGTCCGGCTCGGTCATGGCAAAAGCCGAACGGATCTCGCCGCGCAACAGCGGTTCGAGCCAGCGTTGCTTCTGTTCCTCATTGGCGTAACGCACCAGCACTTCCATGTTGCCAGTGTCCGGCGCCGAGCAGTTGAACGGCTCCGGCCCCAGCAAGGAACGCCCCATGATTTCCGCCAGCGGCGCATATTCCAGGTTGGTCAGGCCGGCACCCAGTTCGGACTCAGGCAGAAACAGATTCCACAGGCCTTCAGCCTTGGCCTTGGTCTTGAGCTCTTCCATGATGGCCGTGGGCTGCCAACGGTCGCCTTCGGCCACTTGCCGTTCGAACACCGCTTCGGCCGGGTAGACGTAGGCATCCATGAACGCCGTGACGCGTTCACGCAGTTCCTGAACCTTGGGGGAATAGGCGAAATCCATGGGCAGCACCTTCTGGCAGAGGTTGTTTTAGGTCATGAAAACGATCCTAGTTCAGCTACGAAAATTTACCTAACCTATTCTCGGCGTGTATTAACATTCATCACCGATATATGGTTCACTGATTTTCATCGCCACCGGGCCCCTCACAACAAGTCAAGAATAAGAGTGCAGCGCCATGAATCTGAGCAAGGTCGATCTCAATCTCTTCATCGTCTTCGATGCGATCTACACCGAAGCCAACCTGACCCGTGCCGGGCAGATCGTCGGCATCACTCAGCCGGCGGTGTCCAACGCCTTGGCGCGTTTGCGCGAAACGTTCAACGACCCATTGTTCGTGCGCACCGCCCAGGGCATGGTGCCCACGCCGATGGCCCAGAACATCATCGGCCCGGTGCGCAACGCCTTGTCGCTGCTGCGGGTATCGGTGCAGGAAAGCCGGATCTTCAACCCGTTGCAGGCAGTCAAGACTTACCGCATCAGCATGACCGACCTCACCGAGGGCGTGATCCTGCCGCCACTGTTCCAGCGCCTGCGCCGTCTGGCGCCGACCGTGGCCATCGAGAGCTTCCTGTCCAAGCGCCGGGAAACCACCAAGGAACTGGCAGCCGGGCGCCTCGACTTCGCCGTGGATGCGCCACTCAATACCGACCCACAGGTGCGCCACGTCAAGCTGATGGAGGACCGTTATGTATGCGCCATGCGCAGAGGCCATCCCTTGGCGGGCAAGGAGAAAATCGGCCTTGACGACTACCTGGCCCAGACCCACGTGCATATCTCCAGCCGCCGCAATGGGCTGGGCTACGTCGACCTGGCCCTGGGCAAGATGGGCATCCAGCGCAAGATTGCCTTGCGCTCGCAACATTATTTGATGGCCTCCCAGGTGTTGCAGCAGACCGATATGGTCATGACCGTCCCGGAACGCTTCGCACGTCGCCACGACCTGCACGCCTTCCAGTTGCCGGTCAACGATGTACCGCCGGTGGAGACCCACCTCTACTGGCATGAAAGCACCGACCAGGACCCGGCCAACCGCTGGATGCGTGAGCAGATGATCGAGCTGTGCCAGCAGGTGACGGCGCATGAGAAGAAGCTGGAGAAGGTCTAGGAAATCGATACTGTGGGAGCGAGCCTGCTCGCGATAGCGTCAGGTCAGTCAGCGCTGATGTCGGCCGATCTACCGTTATCGCGAGCAGGCTCGCTCCCACAGGTTCTGCTTTTACCGTCGAGCACCAACAGCCCTTTGCTTGACGCGAACGTCAACCTGCCTTTAGCTTAGCGCCAGCCCTTTTCGTTTCGAGCGCTTCCATGAGCAGCCAGACCTATAGCATCTCCGACCTCGCCCGCGAGCTGGACATCACCACGCGGGCCATCCGTTTCTATGAGGAACAAGGCCTGCTCAGCCCGGAGCGTCGGGGCCAGGAACGTATCTACTCGCCCCGGGACAAAGTCAGCCTGAAGCTGATCCTGCGGGGCAAGCGCATCGGTTTTTCCCTGGCCGAGTGCCGCGAGCTGATCGAGCTCTACGACCCCACCAGCGGCAACCAGAAACAGCTGCACAGCATGCTGGCGAAAATTGCCGAACGCCGGGAACAACTCGAACAGCAATTGCTGGACATCGAGCAGATGAAACTGGAACTCGACACCGCCGAAGAACGCTGCATCCAGGCGCTGGAGCAGACGATCAACGGTGATGAATAATCCAATGACACAACTGCCTCTGTGGGAGACATCATCGTTCTCGACATCATTGGCAAACCACACAGGTCAACCCCATGTCCCTCCCCTCCTTTGTACGCTTGATCGAAGTCGGCCCCCGTGACGGCCTGCAGAACGAAGCGCAACCCATCAGCGTCGCCGACAAGGTGCGCCTGGTGGACGCCTTGAGCGCCGCCGGCCTGGGCTACATCGAAGTCGGCAGTTTTGTCTCACCCAAATGGGTGCCGCAGATGGCCGGTTCCGCCGAGGTGTTCGCACAGATCCAACGCAAGCCCGGCGTAACATATGGCGCCCTGGCACCGAACCTGCGGGGTTTTGAAGACGCACTCGCCGCCGGCGTGAAAGAAGTGGCAGTGTTTGCCGCCGCCTCCGAAGCATTTTCCCAACGCAACATCAATTGCTCCATCAAGGAAAGCCTGGAACGCTTCGCACCGATCATGCAAGCCGCCCGGCAGCACGGCGTCAGCGTGCGCGGTTACGTGTCCTGCGTGCTGGGCTGCCCGTACGAAGGTGCGGTCAAGCCTGAGCAGGTCGCCTGGGTCGCCCGCGAGTTGTATGAGATGGGCTGCTATGAAGTGTCTCTGGGCGACACCATCGGCACGGGCACTGCCGGCGCCACGCGCAGGATGTTCGAAGTGGTGGGTGCGCAGGTGCCACGGGACAAGCTCGCCGGTCACTTCCACGACACCTATGGCCAGGCCATGGCCAACGTGTACGCCAGCCTGCTGGAAGGCATCGCAGTGTTCGACAGTTCCATCGCCGGCCTGGGGGGCTGTCCTTATGCCAAGGGCGCCAGCGGTAATGTTGCGACCGAAGACGTGCTGTACCTGCTCAATGGCTTGGGTATAGAAACCGGTGTTGATCTGGACGCCCTGATCGACGCCGGTCAACACATCTGTGCCGTGCTAGGTCGCCCTACCGGTTCACGCGTCGCCAAGGCCCGCCGTGCACAGTGAGGTGTTACCGCTGGCTTTGTAACGGCGGCGAAACGAGTAACACGGAAACAATTTGTCAGGTTTGCACCGACAGGATTTTCGGCGAAAAAACCCAACACCCTGATTTATAAGAATTTTTAAAAGTTGGCACGCCACCTGCTATATCTCTGGCATAACAAGAATAAAAAAAAGCAGCAAACCCAATAAAAACAAGACGAAACGACTCTGAGATAACAAAAACAACACGGCAGAGACGCAGCTAACAGATTTTTTTGGAGAAGATGTGCTTTTCAGGGTGCTTCCAGGAGCAACCCGCAACCGGGCAGAGAATAATAAAACTACCTTCAGGTAGCTCCCGAATCGGTTGGATCGCCAGGCGAAAAAGCAGATCAGCGCTCAAAAAAATACGTTTGCTCTTGATCCCGGATGGGGATCGCCAAAAACAGCGGTAAAGGGCCACGGCTGCCAAAAACAACAACAGGCCGCCCCTCAATAATAAAAAAAGAGCACGCGACGACAAATTAAAGGGGAGCTTCGGCTCCCCTTTGTGCTTTCCGGATTTCAGGTTTCTCCTGGCGCAAGCCCTGTGGGAGCGAGCCTGCTCGCGATGGCGCAGTGTCAGCTTGCAGATATATCAACTGTTACACCGCTATCGCGAGCAGGCTCGCTCCCACAGGCGGATTTGCTCAGTCTGCCCTATCACCCAGCTCTTCAATGCTGATTTCGCGCATGCGGAATTTCTGGATCTTGCCGGTCACGGTCATCGGGAACGCCTCGACGAACTTGAAGTGACGTGGCGTCTTGAAGTGCGCAATGCGCTCCTTGCACCAGGCCTGCAATTGCTGCTCCGTGGCGCTGTGGCCGGGATGGAACTTGATCCAGGCGACGATCTCTTCGCCATAGCGCGAACAAGGGATGCCGATCACTTGTACATCGGCCACCGCCGGGTGTGTAAAGAAAAACTCTTCCAGCTCACGGGGGTAAATATTCTCGCCGCCGCGAATGATCATGTCCTTGTTACGCCCGACGATGCAGACGTAACCCTGCTCGTCCATCGTCGCCAGGTCGCCGGTATGCATCCAACGTTCCTGGTCGATGACACCGGCAGTGCCTTCGGGATTGTTCCAGTAGCCGAGCATCACGCTGTAACCGCGGGTACACAGCTCGCCGATGGTACCCCGGGGCACGAGGTCTCCGGCCTCGTCGATGATCTTGCTTTCCAGGTGCGGCTGGGTGCGCCCGACGGTGGTCACGCGCAGCTCCAGCTCATCCGCAGGACCGGTCTGCAGTGACACCGGACTGGTTTCGGTCATGCCGTAGGCAATCTGCACTTCACTCATGTGCATCTCGCCGATTACCCGCCGCATCACTTCAATCGGACAGGTGGCCCCGGCCATGATCCCGGTGCGCAGGCTGGACAGGTCGAACTCGCCCCGCTGCGGCTGGTCGAGCATGGCGATAAACATGGTCGGTACGCCGTACAACGCGGTGGCCTTTTCGTCGGCGACGGTCTTTAACGTCAATAGCGGATCAAAGGCATCGTTGGGGTAGATCATGGTGCTGCCATGGGTCATGCAGCCCAGGTTGCCCATGACCATGCCGAAGCAATGGTAGAGCGGCACCGGGATCACCAACCGGTCGATGTCGCTCAGGCCCAGGCTTTCGCCGACCATGTAGCCATTGTTGAGAATATTGTAATGACTGAGAGTCGCGCCCTTGGGGAAACCGGTGGTACCGGAGGTGTACTGGATATTCACCGCTTGATCGTAATGCAGGCTGGATTGGCGCTCGGCCAGTCGCGCAGGCGTCACCGCTGCGCCAAGGGCTGTCAATTGCGACCAGGGCAGGAAACCGGATGGGGGCTGGGGATCGAGGCTGATCACCCCACGCAACTCCGGCAGGCGCTCGCTGCGCAAGTGGCCGATTGACTGCTCGGCCAACTCCGGCGCCAGGGCTTGCAGCATCGCGTGGTAGTCCGAAGTCTTGAACGCACCGGCACACACCAGCCACTGGCAGCCGGATTGTTTAAGCACGTACTCCAGTTCGGAAGTGCGATAGGCCGGGTTGATGTTGACCAGGATCACGCCGATCTTCGCACTGGCGAACTGGCTGATGCACCATTGAGCGCAATTGGGCGCCCAGACACCGAGGCGATCGCCGGGCTGCAAACCCAGCGCCAGCAAGGCCCGGGCGTGCAGGTCCACCGCTTCGGCCAGCTGCCGCCAGGTGTAGCGCAACGACTGGTGACGAACCACCAGCGCCTCGCCGTCGGGATACCGCTGAACGGTCTGGTCGAAAGCCTCGCCGATGGTTTGCGCCAGCAGACCCTTGGCCTGCGAGCCTCGGGTGTAGCTGAGCTGCGATTGCGAACCGGGTTGATCCATGACGCCCCCTCTTGTCTTTATTAGTGGGTGTAGCGGTGAACCTTGTGCACACAGGCTTCTGTGGCGAGGGAGCTTGCTCCCGCTCGGCTGCGCAGCAGTCGTCATAGTAAGCACGCGAAAACTAGATACGAGCGCTACGCGCTTGAGCGGGAGCAAGTTCCCTCGCCACAAAAGCTGATAAAGCGCTCTTACTCTCGCTCAAGTTGACGTTAACGTAAAGGCGATTGACAGCCATCCATCGCAGGCTTACGTTAACGTAAAGGTGAGAGCCACTTCATCGCTCCTCCACACCCTACAAAAAAGCCAAAGGTGTCCCATGAGCTACCCATCCCTGAATTTTGCCCTCGGCGAAACCATCGACATGTTGCGCGACCAGGTACAAGCCTTCGTCAAGGCCGAGCTGGCCCCTCGCGCGGCTCAGATCGACAGCGACAACCTGTTTCCTGCCGACATGTGGCGCAAGTTCGGCGACATGGGCCTGCTGGGCATCACCGTACCGGAAGAATACGGCGGCGCGGGCCTCGGCTATCTGGCCCATGTGGTGGCGATGGAAGAAATCAGCCGTGGCTCGGCGTCGGTCGCCCTGTCCTACGGCGCTCACTCCAATCTCTGCGTCAACCAGATCAACCGTAACGGCAACCATGATCAGAAAATCAAATACCTGCCCAAGCTGATCAGCGGCGAGCATATCGGCGCGCTGGCGATGAGCGAGCCGAACGCCGGTTCCGACGTCGTCTCGATGAAATTACGCGCCGACAAGCGTGGCGACCACTACGTACTCAACGGCAGCAAGACCTGGATCACCAACGGCCCGGATGCCAACACCTACGTGATCTATGCCAAGACCGACCTGGAAAAAGGTCCCCACGGCATCACCGCGTTCATTGTCGAACGCGACTGGAAAGGCTTCAGCCGCAGCAACAAGTTCGACAAGCTCGGCATGCGCGGCTCCAACACCTGCGAGCTGTTCTTCGATGACGTCGAAGTGCCGGAAGAAAACATTCTCGGCGTGCTCAACGGCGGTGTGAAAGTGCTAATGAGTGGTCTGGACTACGAACGGGTGGTGTTGTCCGGCGGCCCGACCGGGATCATGCAAGCCTGCATGGATCTGATCGTCCCGTACATTCATGACCGCAAGCAGTTCGGCCAGAGCATCGGCGAATTCCAGTTGATCCAGGGCAAAGTCGCAGACATGTACACCCAGCTCAATGCCAGCCGCGCCTACCTGTATGCCGTGGCTCAGGCCTGCGAGCGCGGCGAAACCACCCGCAAGGATGCTGCCGGGGTGATTCTCTACAGTGCTGAACGCGCCACCCAGATGGCCCTCGACGCGATCCAGATTCTCGGCGGCAACGGCTACATCAATGAATTCCCGGCCGGTCGCCTGCTACGGGACGCCAAGTTGTATGAAATCGGTGCCGGCACCAGTGAGATTCGTCGCATGTTGATCGGTCGCGAACTGTTCAACGAAACGAAATGAATTTCGTCAGCTACGAGCAACAAGCGGCAAGCGAACTGCGCTCTTGCTTGTAGCTTGTGGCTTGAAGCTCAAAGCTGCTACGGAGTAGCCATGATTCTGCACACCCAGCTCAACCCGCGTTCGCCCGACTTCATCGCCAACCGCGACGCAATGCTCGAACAGGTCGAAGCGCTGCACACCTTGCTCGCCCAGGTCCGACAAGGCGGCGGCCTCAAGGCCCAGGAGCGGCATACTTCACGGGGCAAACTGCTGCCGCGTGAACGCATCAACCGATTGCTCGATCCCGGCTCGCCGTTCCTGGAAATCAGCCCCCTCGCCGCTCATCAGGTCTATGGTGAAGACGTGCCCGCCGCCGGCGTGATTGCCGGCATAGGTCGGGTGGAAGGCGTCGAATGCATGATCGTCGCCAACGACGCGACGGTCAAAGGCGGCTCCTACTACCCGCTGACCGTGAAGAAACATTTGCGCGCCCAGGCCATCGCCCAGCAGAACCGCCTGCCCTGCATTTACCTGGTGGATTCCGGCGGCGCTAATTTGCCGCGTCAGGACGAGGTGTTTCCGGACCGCGAGCACTTCGGGCGGATTTTCTTCAACCAGGCCAACATGAGCGCCCAGGGCATCCCTCAGCTGGCGGTGGTGATGGGCTCCTGCACCGCTGGCGGCGCCTATGTGCCGGCGATGGCAGATGAAGCCATCATGGTCCGCCAACAGGCGACCATTTTCCTGGCCGGCCCGCCCCTGGTAAAAGCCGCCACTGGCGAAGTGGTCAGCGCCGAGGACCTGGGCGGTGCCGATGTGCATTGCAAGATTTCCGGAGTCGCCGACCACTACGCCGACAGCGACGAACATGCCCTGGCCCTGGCCCGGCGCAGCGTGGCCAACCTAAACTGGCGCAAACTCGGTGAGCTGCAGCAACGCCAACCCATCGCCCCGCTGTATTCGGGTGACGAGTTGTACGGCGTGGTTTCAGCCGATCCCAAACAACCGTTCGATGTCCGGGAAGTGATCGCACGCCTGGTGGACGGCTCGGTATTCGATGAGTTCAAGGCGCTGTTCGGCACGACGCTGGTGTGCGGCTTTGCCCATCTGCACGGTTACCCGGTCGCGATCCTGGCCAACAACGGCATTCTGTTTGCCGAGGCGGCGCAAAAAGGCGCGCATTTCATCGAGCTGGCCTGCCAACGCGGCATTCCGCTGCTGTTCCTGCAGAACATCACGGGTTTCATGGTCGGCCAGAAATACGAGGCCGGCGGGATCGCCAAGCATGGGGCGAAGCTGGTGACCGCCGTGGCTTGCGCCAAAGTACCGAAATTCACCGTGATCATCGGCGGCAGTTTCGGGGCGGGCAACTACGGTATGTGTGGCCGGGCGTACGACCCGCGGTTCCTGTGGATGTGGCCGAATGCGCGAATCGGCGTGATGGGTGCCGAACAGGCGGCCGGGGTGCTGGTTCAGGTCAAGCGCGAACAGGCCGAGCGCAGCGGCCATCCGTTCAGTGCCGATCAGGAAGCCGAGATCAAGCAGCCGATCCTCGACCAGTACGAAGAACAGGGACACCCCTATTATTCCAGCGCAAGACTCTGGGACGACGGCGTCATCGACCCCGCCCAGACCCGCGATGTACTGGGTCTGGCCTTGTCCGCGTCACTCAACGCGCCTATCGAACCGAGCCGCTTCGGCGTGTTCCGGATGTAAACGGGGAATGCCCATGGAAAATTTCAACACCCTGGAACTGCTCACCGATTCCCGTGGCGTCGCCACCCTGTGGCTGAGCCGCGAGTCGAAGAACAATGCCTTCAACGCCGAGATGATCCGCGAGCTGATCCTGGCCCTGGACCAGATCAGCAGCGATCCGAGCCTGCGCTTCCTGCTGATTCGCGGCCGCGGCAAACATTTCAGCGCCGGTGCCGACCTGGCCTGGATGCAGCAATCGGCCGAGCTCGACTACCACACCAACCTCGACGACGCCCGTGAGCTGGCGGAACTGATGTACAACCTCGCCAAACTGAAGATTCCCACGCTGGCAGTCGTCCAGGGCGCGGCGTTCGGCGGTGCGCTGGGGCTGATCAGCGCCTGTGACATGGCCATCGGTGCCGATGAAGCACAGTTCTGCCTGTCGGAAGTACGCATTGGCCTGGCACCGGCGGTGATCAGTCCGTTCGTGGTGCAGGCGATCGGCGAGCGGGCAGCGCGACGTTACGCCTTGACCGCCGAACGCTTCGGTGGCCAACGTGCGAAAGAGATCGGTTTATTGTCGGAAAGTTACCCGGCCGAGACGCTGGATGATCAGGCCGAGCAATGGATCGCCAACCTGTTGCTCAATAGCCCGGCGGCCATGCGCGCCAGCAAGGAACTGCTGCGTGAAGTCGGCAACGGCGCCCTCACCCCGGCGCTGCGACGCTACACCGAAAACGCCATCGCCCGCATCCGCGTCAGCCCCGAGGGTCAGGAAGGCCTGCGGGCATTCCTGCAAAAACGTACGCCGAGCTGGCAAGCCGAGCCGAACAACAAGGAGCCGCGTCAATGAGCGCCCCTGCCATCACCACTTTGCTGGTCGCCAACCGCGGCGAAATCGCCTGCCGTGTGATGCGCACCGCCAAGGCCATGGGTCTGACCACCGTGGCGGTGCACAGCGCCACCGACCGTAATGCTCGCCACAGCCGTGAAGCCGACATCAGCGTTGATCTGGGCGGCAGCAAGGCGACGGACAGCTATCTGCAGATCGACAAGGTGATCGCCGCCGCCCAGGCCAGTGGCGCCCAAGCGATCCATCCTGGCTACGGCTTCTTGTCCGAGAACGCCGGGTTCGCCCGGGCGATTGAAAACGCCGGTTTGATCTTCCTCGGCCCGCCGGCCTCGGCCATTGATGCAATGGGCAGCAAATCCGCGGCCAAGGCCCTGATGGAAACTGCCGGCGTGCCCTTGGTGCCGGGCTATCACGGCGAAGCCCAGGACCTTGAAACCTTCCGTGAGGCTGCCGAGCGCATTGGCTATCCGGTGTTGCTCAAGGCCACCGCGGGCGGTGGCGGCAAGGGCATGAAGGTCGTCGAGGAAGTCAGCCAACTGGCCGAAGCCCTGGCCTCGGCACAACGTGAAGCGCAATCGTCGTTCGGCGATTCGCGGATGCTGGTGGAAAAATACCTGCTCAAGCCGCGCCACGTGGAAATCCAGGTCTTCGCTGATCGTCACGGCAACTGCCTGTATCTCAACGAGCGCGATTGCTCGATCCAGCGCCGCCATCAGAAAGTGGTAGAGGAGGCCCCTGCCCCCGGCCTGACCCCACAGTTGCGCAGGGCGATGGGGGAAGCAGCAGTACGCGCAGCCCAGGCCATCGGCTATGTCGGGGCAGGCACGGTGGAGTTCCTGCTGGACTCGCGGGGTGAGTTTTTCTTCATGGAGATGAACACCCGGTTGCAGGTCGAGCACCCGGTCACCGAAGCGATCACCGGATTGGACCTGGTGGCCTGGCAGATCCGCGTCGCCCAGGGCGAGCCGTTGCCTATCACCCAGGAGCAAGTGCCGTTGCGGGGTCATGCGATCGAAGTACGCCTGTATGCCGAAGACCCGGCCAACGATTTCCTGCCGGCTACCGGGCGCCTGGCGCTGTACCGCGAATCGTCCCAAGGACCGGGACGCCGGGTCGACAGCGGGGTTGAAGAAGGCGATGAGATCTCGCCGTTCTACGACCCGATGCTCGGCAAGTTGATTGCCTGGGGAGAAAACCGTGAGCAGGCGCGATTGCGCTTGCTCGGCATGCTCGATGAGTTCGCCATCGGTGGGCTCAGGACCAATATCGGTTTTCTGCGGCGCATCGTCGCTCATCCTGCTTTCGCAGCGGCGGAGCTGGATACCGGATTTATCCCACGTCACCAGGCGCAATTACTGCCGGAGCAGGGGGAGCTGGACGACGGATTCTGGTATGCCGCCGCTCAAGGTTTCGCCTTGAGTCTCACGCCCCGCGTACGACCTGATGACGTGTACTCACCCTGGGCCGATACCGCCGGGCTGCGCCTGGGATTGGCGAACGAAATCACCCTGCACCTGAGCTGCGAAGGTCAGGACCGGGCGATTACCCTGGACATGACGGCCGGTTGCGCTGAACTGAAAGGCGAGCAACTGGTGGTCGAGCACAATGGGCTGCGCCGCAATCATCAGGCGATCCGCCAAGGCGATAGCCTGTATCTGCAATGGGCGGATGACCTGCACCGAATCGATCTGTTCGATCCGCTGGCCGCTGCAGAAGCCAGTCACGGTCACCAAGGAGGCCTGACCGCGCCCATGAACGGCAGCATCGTCCGGGTTCTGGTGAGCATCGGCCAGACCGTGGAGGCCGGGGCGCAATTGGTGGTTCTGGAGGCGATGAAAATGGAGCACAGCATCCGTGCGTCCAAGGCCGGGGTGATCAAGGCGCTGTACTGCCAGGAAGGTGAAATGGTCAGTGAGGGCAGCGCCCTGGTGGCGTTCGAGGAGTAGGAATCGGCCCGTTCCAGGAGCCGATCCGGTCAGAACCTGATCGTCGCCTGCACCACCACGCCGATGATGCGGCATTGTTCGGTGTAGAGGTTTTTCGGGTAAGTCGGATTGAGCGGGACCAGGTAACGCTGCCCGCTCTCCTCGATCAGCTTACGAAAGGTCGCGTCGCTGCTGCCGGGCAAGTACGCGACGACCAGTTTGCCGGGCACCGCCTCGACGGCCGGGTCTACAAGGATCGACATTCCCTCGGGGATGCTCAACCCGCTCGGCGCCGTCATCGCATCACCCACCACTACCAGCCAGAACGCGTCTCCCCGGGCATGGTAATCCGTCAGTTCATAGCGTGAAGGGCTGTAGGCACCTGGGTCGCCTTCGCGGATGTTGTTCAGTTCATGCCATTCACTGACCGGATAGCGGAAGTACGGGTTGTACTTGTGCGCCAGGGCCATGCCCTCTTCGGTGGAAGTGTCCGGCTCACGAATCACCGTTGCTACTTCAAGAAATTCCAGTCCTAGCTCCTTCAGGACTCGATTCATGTCTTTGACACTGGGCTCCCGGCGTTTGGTCAACCAATGGCCGACGCCGCCCTGGGACATTCCCAACCGTTCTGCAAGCACCACCTGCGTGATGTGCAGCTCCTTCATTTTGGCCTTGACCAACTCTATCCATTTATCCATGTGCGGCACGATACGTGGGCGCCTCCGACCCTCAAAACACAACTTGTAGTATTTAAATTATCGTCACAATTACGACAGGTACTATTCTGGATTCAGGAGTTCAGCCCTCTACACGGAGATTCCCGACACCATGGACACATCCAATAAAGACCTGCCCAACAGCCCATTCAACGGCACATTTCCTCCGCTTCAGGATTGTCCTGCAGCCCAGCGCGCCCTTGACTATTACTTGAAACCAGCTGTTTCGGAGGAAAAGACGGAACATCGATTCTTTGACGTGAATCGCAACATTGGTGCCGAGGAAGCCTTGGTTCACGCCTGCGACTTACTGCGATGTGCAGCTGCCACCGCTCATGAGTCGGCCAATCGGCTGGATGGCTCGAGCCGCGACCTCGCCTTCTCGGTGGTGCATATGATCGATCTGGTCAAGGTGATGCTTGACCGATCCCTGGATGGCTACCCTACTCGCCAGGTGTAACCCTTGGGAAGGTCGTCACGAAGGTGGACGACCAGAAAAAAGATTCCAATCGACGCGATAAAATCATTTGACTTGCAAATGATAATGATTATTATTGCATCAGCTGGTCGCGAGATCAGTCGATAGACCAGAAAACCTTAGGTCGGACTTCTGGAATATCTCCTCATCAGGCTAATCACGGTTTTTGACCCGGCTTTTTGCCGGGTCTTTTTTTTTGCCGATTTTCGGCTTATGGCTTCAGGCTAATGAAGTCTTTGATGTTGCTGATTCGATGGCGGCGATGATAGCAAATGAATATCCATTTACAAAAGTCCGGCACCGCTCGCATCGGCCAGGCAGCATCGACAACCCGCACTTGAGAATCAATTGCCGACTCTCTAAGCTGGCTCAGCGTCCAGGGAGGACGCCCCCCTTTCTTTGACGTAAATCGTCCCGACGCCCTGCCTCTTGCGTGTAAAGTAACGGCCATAAAAATCCTTACAAGGAATTGTGACCGTGGCTAAATCTTCCTTTGACATCAGCGCCAATTTCGACAGCGGCAACATTGAGGTGGTCGACGTCAGCAACCCGTTGCAGTCGCTACTCAGGATCCGGCCCGATACCCGCAGCGCCCATTTCCAGTGGTTTCACTTCAAGGCCAGCGGCCTGCACGTGGGTCAGGAATATTCCTTCCGCCTGCTCAATGCCAGCCAGTCGTCTTATAGCAAGGGGTGGAGCGGTTACCAGGCGGTTGCATCGTACGACCACGTCAACTGGTTCCGAATCCCGACGCAATTCGAAGGCGATGCCCTGCGCTTCCATCTGGAGGCCGAACAATCCCACGCCTGGTTTGCCTATTTCGAACCCTACAGCCGTGGCCGTCACGACTGGCTGATCGAACAGGCGCAGCACAAGGCCGGCGCCGAACTGTTGGCCGTGGGCAAAAGCGTGGAAGGTCGTGACATTCAACTGCTGCGCAAGGGCAGCGGTGCTCAAGGCCAGCGCAAAATCTGGATCATCGCCCAGCAACACCCGGGTGAGCACATGGCTGAATGGTTCATGGAGGGCGTGATCGAGCGCCTTCAACATCATGACGATGCGCAACTCAATCGCCTGCTCGCCAAAGCCGATCTGTACCTGGTGCCGAACATGAACCCGGACGGCGCCTTCCACGGCCACCTGCGCACCAATGCCATGGGCCAGGATCTGAACCGGGCCTGGCAGAGCGCCAGTCAGGAGGTCAGCCCTGAAGTCCTGTTCGTCCAGCAGCAGATGGAAAAGTATGGCGTCGACCTGTTCCTCGATGCTCATGGCGATGAGACGATCCCCCATGTCTTCACCGCCGGCTGCGAAGGCAATCCGGGCTACACGCCGCGCATCGCCAAACTCGAAGAGCAGTTTCGCAGCCATCTCAAGCACCAGACCAAAGATTTCCAGACTACCTACGGATATACCCGCGATGAACCGGGCCAGGCCAACATGACCCTGGCCTGCAACGCGGTCGGGCAGAAATACGACTGCCTCTCCCTGACCCTGGAAATGCCGTTCAAGGACCACGACGATCACCCGAACCCGCTCACTGGCTGGTCCGGCAAACGCTCGATGCAGTTGGGCAAGGACGTGTTGAGTACGATTGCGGATATGGTCGACGAACTGCGCTGAAAAGCGACACAGTCCCCGTGGCGAGGGAGCTTGCTCCCGCTGGGGCGAAAGCTCCTCTTGAAAAACAGGACTGCTACGCAGTCCAGCGGGAGCAAGCTCCCTCGCCACGGATGTGCATCACCCTCGCCCACGCAACATGCTATCCAGCACTTCATCGCGCCGCACCCAGGCATGGAACAACGCTGCCGCCAGGTGTACCAGCACCGTCATGAACAATAGATAAGCCAGGTATCCGTGAGCCTTGCGCAACAACGCAAACGTCTGCGCGTCTGCTGGCAGGATCGACGGCAGTTGCAACGACTGGCTGAGCATCACCGGATCCCCCGCTGCGGAGATCATCCCCCAGCCCAGCAGCGGCAGGACCAGCATCAGCGCGTACAACAGAACATGCGAGGCCTTGGCCGCCAGCACTTGCCAGCCCGGCAGATCGGCCGGCAACGGTGGCTGCCGGGTGGTGAAGCGCACGATCAGCCGCACGATCACCAGCAACAGAATCGCGATGCCCAAAGGCTTGTGTAGTTGCAGCAGCCATTCATGGCGCTCGGACACCGAAGCGACCATGCCTGCGCCAATAAACAGCATGGCGATGATCATCAAGGCCATCAACCAGTGCAGCAGCCGCGCCAGCGGTGCGAAGTGACGAGGGGCGCTCATGGGCGGGACTCCTGGGTGGCGGGCAGTTGGATCACTTCGCTGGTACGTCGCAGGTAGGAACTGGCGTAGGCAGCGGAACGCGCCGCCAACAACGGGTCGTCGGAACCTTCGATCCCATTGGGCAGGATCAACGGGTCGTAGTTGATATCGCGGCATTCGCCGTTGTCCTGGGACTGGGTACGCTCCAGCACCAACGTACCGGCATTGAGCACCTTGCGGTCAGCGGGCCAGCTCTTGCTGGCATCGTTCACCGGGTCTCCCGGATTGGCCAGGGTGATGTTCAACTGCCAACGCAAGGGGCCGCTGGCAAGACGCTTCACCAGGTCCTGCTCCAGGAAATCGGCACCCTGGGCCGGCACCGCATCCGCCGAGTCCTGGCTCAGCGGTACCACCCCCCAGCGCACGGCCTGGCGTTGCCCTGCCGGGTTGACCAGATAGAACGCGTTGATGCCGTTATAGGTTTCGGTGGCATAGCTGGCCGACGGTCTGGCGGTCTTGATCCACTGCAAAAACGGCATGGCTTCCGGGTGCGCGGCAAAGAACGCCGGTACAGCCGTGGGGTTGGGTTTGCCGGTAGCCGGATCCGGCAACTGGGCCTGTTGGAATTGGTAGAACGCTTCGGGCGTGCCCACCGGAAACACCGGCATGCTGTTCATGCCTGTGCGCCATTGCTGGCCGTTGGCCTGGGTGAAGCGCAGCGCCAGGCTGCGAATCGGCACGCTGCCGTCCGGTGCATAGGGGTTGCCGCTGGGCAAGGCGAACCGTCCGACCACGGGGGTGCGCATCGACGTGAACACCTGGGCACTGGAAAACGCGCTCGCCTCACCTGTACTCTCGAAATACCCCACGACACAAACCCCTTTCGAGTGATTGCGCCGGAAGCCCGGATGCACTCCGTTGTTTTTTTCCAACACGTTGACCAGCGCATCGGGAGTCAGACGCTGTGGGTCGAGTGTGCCGTTGACGTAGGCAAACGCCCCGGCCAGCGCCGCGACAATCACCGCGATACCGGCCAGGCGCAGGGTCAGTTGCGCGCCACTCAACGGTGGCCGGCGCGGCGAGGATGAGGGATCAACCATGAGAACAGCTCCAAGGCCCGAGGCCATCTGTGCAAGGACCTGTCAGACGAAGGCCGGACAGGTTTATTCCCACGCCGCGTATTTATTTTTTCCGCGTTGGAATAATCTCGTTCGCGGGGCGTCTTTCCAGTCCCGGCGCAGTGACTGCCCTTGAAGCCACGACCCATGAACGAACTCGATGAACAGTTGCGCGAGCTCATCCCCAGGCTACGGCGTTTTGCCGTGTCGCTGACGCGCAACCCCAGCAACGCCGACGACCTGGTGCAGACGTGCCTGGAACGAGCGTTGTCCAAATGGAACGACAAACATCCGGAGGGTGACCTGCGCGCCTGGCTGTTTTCGATTCTGTACCGGCAGTTTCTCGACGCTCATCGCCGCTCCCGGCGCTATGCGCGGATGCTGGAGTTTTTCACCGGTCGCGACGATGCCCACCCTTCGGCCGAGCGCAGTGTGATCGCGCAATCGTCCCTCCAGGCCTTCGACCAACTGACGACAGAACAACGCGCGCTGTTACTGTGGGTGTCGGTGGAAGGCTTGAGCTACCAGCAAGTCGCCAACATCCTCGACGTACCGACCGGCACCGTAATGTCACGCCTGTCCCGCGCCCGCCAAGCTCTGCGCCAGCTCAGCGACGGTGAGATCAGCCGACCTACCTTGCGAATACTCAAATGATCAGCATGCCCCCCAGCGACAGCGACTTGCACGCGTACGTCGACCGTCAACTGAGCCCTACCGACCAGCGCCTGATGCAGAGCTACCTCGCCTCCCATCCCGAAATCGCCGCCCGGGTCCGAGGTTGGCAACAGGACGCGCAACAGCTGCGCACGGCGCTGGGCGGAGCCTTGCAGCAACCGGCCAATCCGGATCTGGATCCGGCGATGATTCGCCGCCGCCTGAAATCCCGCTCCCGACGCTACCTTGCCAGCGCCGCGGTGCTGCTGATGGCGCTCAGCGTGGGCGGGGTCAGCGGCTGGCAGGCGCGGGAAATGACCCTGCTTCGCGCCGCAGCGCCCATGGCGGATGCCATGCAGGCGTACCGGTTGTTCGCCCAGCAGGGCATTCTCCCAGCCGACTACCAGACCGGCGACGAACAGCATATGCAAGACTGGCTCGACCGCTATTTCACCCAGGCCAATCGCTTGCCGGACCTGTCGGCGGCGGGCTTCAAGCCAGTCAGCGGACGACTGCTCAGCACCGAACAAGGTGCTGCGGCAATGGTGGTGTATCAAGACGCGAGCGGTCAGAAAATCAGTTTCTACGTGCGCCCGCCGGGTCCGCGAAACTTTTTGCTACCTCGCGGCAGCCGTCGCGATGGCGAGTTGCAGGCCGAATACTGGTCCGGTCCGGGGTACAACTATGCGGTGGTCATCCCCAGCGACATGCCGGCGGCGCAGAAGCTCAGACAGACCCTGAATTTCTGAACACCGCAATCCCCTGTGGGAGCGAGCCTGCTCGCGATAGCGGTGGGTCAGTCAACATTAGCGGTACTGATATGCCGCCATCGCGAGCAGGCTCGCTCCCACAGCGTTCATGGTGTTCTTGAGAGGGTATTCATCCCTGTCCGAACACCTGCGAAGGCCTGCGCAACACCGGATCGAACGGGTTGATCCGGGGGCCGATCAGGGCCGCTTCACGCTTGAGCATCTCCACGACGGTCGGCAAACGATCAGGCCCCAGGCGGTCGCTCACGGTCGCCACGCTCAGGGCGGCCACGGCGCGACCGTCACGGTCGAGGATCGGCACGGCGACGCCAGCCATGCCTTGCAGCACGCCGGTGTTGCGCCCGGCGTAGCCCAGTGTGCGCACGTTCTCCACCTCCGAGCGCAGGAAGACTTCGTCGTAGAGATGGAAATCCTTGAGCCGTGGCAAGTTGTAATGGATCACCGTGTCGCGCTCTTCCTGCGGCAGGAACGCCAGGATCGCCAGGCTGCCCTGCCCCACGCCCAGCGCCACACGGCCGCCAATGTCACCGGTGAACGTGCGAATCGGGAACGGCCCTTCGCTGCGGTCCAGGCAGATCGCATCGAAACCGCTGCGCGCCAGCAGGAACAACGAGTCTCCCAACGACGCCGACAACCGCAGCATCGCTGGCCGCACCAGCTCGCGCAGGTTTGCGGTATTACCGGCGCGTGCGGCCAGGGCGAAGAAGTCCAGGCTCAGCCGATAGCGTTTGCTGCGCACATCCTGCTCGACCATGCCCTCGTCCATCAGGCTGCGCAGCAAGCGATGGGTGGTCGGCTGTGACAGACCGATGCGCTGGGCCAACTGCGTCACCCGCTCCCCGCCCTCAACGGCGTCACCGAGGCTGCGTAAAACAGCAAACAACCTGGAGACTGCGCCGACCCCGGCTTCGCTTTTTTCGATATTTCGCTCAGTGGAATTCAAAATCCGATTTCTCTAAAAATGATTCATTCATTGAATAAAATTGAAATAATCCGTTTCTCAGTGAAATAGTGCATTGAGCCCATCCTAGTCTTCGTCCTACTCTGCGTCCATACAGGGGCGATTCGAACAACAGCGGCAGCCGACCCCAGGTCGAGCGCCAACGCACCCCGCAGCACCCTTTCGTATCTGCCCATACAAAAAAGCGCGCTTGCGCGGCGACGCATAACAATCTCAGGTGGAGCGCAGTCATGGCTTTCGTGCGACTTGAAGAACTTGGCAAACGCTACGGCGATATCGATGCCGTGGTGGCCACCAATCTCTCGGTGGAAAAAGGCGAATTCGTCTCGCTGCTGGGGCCTTCCGGCTGCGGCAAGACCACAACCCTGCAAATGATCGCCGGCTTCGTCGAAGTCAGCAGCGGACGCATTCTGCTCGACGGACGCGACATCACTCACGCCAAGCCTGCCAGCCGTGGCCTGGGCGTGGTGTTCCAGAGCTACGCGCTGTTCCCCCACATGACCGTGCGGGACAACGTCGCCTTCGGCCTGCGCATGCGCAAGGTGGCCAACGACGACTTGCGCCAACGAGTGGATCGGGTGCTGCAACTGGTGCGCCTGGACCGGCACGCCGAACGCTATCCACGCGAGCTTTCCGGCGGCCAGCGCCAGCGGGTGGCACTGGCCCGCGCCCTGGTGATCGAGCCGCCGGTGCTGCTGCTCGACGAACCGCTGTCCAACCTCGACGCCAACCTGCGCGAAGAAATGCAATACGAAATCCGCCGCATCCAGCGAGAGGTCGGGATCACCACGCTGATGGTCACTCATGATCAATCCGAAGCACTGTCCATCAGTGACCGGGTCGTGGTGATGCAGGCCGGACGCATCACCCAGATCGATGCGCCTTACACCCTCTACGAGCACCCGCGCACCGAATTCATCTCTGGTTTCGTCGGCAAGGCCAATCTGTTGCCCGGCAAGCGCGACAGTGCCGGGGTCGTCCAGGCCTGCGGCCAGGGCGAAGGCGACCTGACCTTGAGCCTGCGTCCGGAAAAAATCGACCTGTGCGCGCCCGGCTCGGGCCGCCTGCAGGGCACCCTCATCAGCCGTTTCTTCCTCGGCAGCCAATGGTTGTACAGCGTCTCCACCAGCCTGGGCGAACTGTGCGTGGTGCGCCGCAATGACGGGAGCGCGCCGATGACCGAGGGCACCGCCGTGGGCCTCGATTGGGATCCGGCGTTGCTCCGGGTGCTGGCCTGCGACGAGGTGCCGGCATGAAATGGATCGATGCAATGCGCCGTGGCCGGCAAGGCTACCTGATGTCCGCACCGGCCCTGGCCCTTTACCTCGGTCTGTTGATCATTCCCCTGGGCCTGACACTGGTGCTGTCGTTCAACGTCTTTGACTACGGCTCGGGTATCAACAGCGACGCGTACACCCTCGATCACTACACCAGCCTGCTGGGTGACCCATACTTCTACGAGATTTTCCTGCGCACCTTCTGGATCAGCGCCCTGACCACGTTGTTGTGCGTGCTGATCGGCGTGCCCGAGGCCTACATCCTGAGCCGAATGGGCGCGCCATGGCGCTCTATTTTCCTGGTCCTGATCCTGACGCCGCTGTTGATTTCGGTGGTGGTGCGGGCCTTTGGCTGGAGCCTGTTGCTCGGCGCCGACGGCCTGGTCAACCAGACGTTGCAAGCCCTTGGCGGCTCGCCGCTGAAGCTGCTGTACACGCCGTTCGCCGTGGTTATCGCCCTGGTTCATGTGATGTTGCCGTTCATGATCATTCCGGTCTGGACCTCGTTGCAAAAACTCGACCCGGCCGCCGAACAGGCGGCGCTGTCTCTTGGCGCCAGCCAGTTCACGGTGATCCGCAAGATCGTGTTGCCGCAGATCATGCCCGGGGTGCTGTCGGGCACCCTGATCGTGTTCGGCCTCGCCGCCAGTTCGTTCGCGATCCCCGGCCTGCTCGGCGGACGCCGTTTGAAAATGGTCGCGACGCTGATCTACGACCAATACCTGTCGGAACTCAACTGGCCCATGGGCGCAGCCATTGCCATCGCACTGCTGCTGCTCAACCTGCTGATCATGCTGTCGTGGAACCGGATGATCGAAGGCCGCTACAAGAAGTCATTGGGGTAATTCGTCATGTCCAGAAACGGTCCTTTTGCCCTGTTGTTCCATGCCTTGGTGGTGGTGTTCATGCTGGCGCCGCTGGTGGTGGTCTGCCTCGTCGCCTTCACCCCGGAAAACACGTTGAGCCTGCCGACCACGGAGTTTTCCCTGCGCTGGTTCCGCGCGGTGTTCGAGCGTGCCGACTTTGTCGATGCGTTCTACAACAGCCTGATCCTGGCCTTCTGCGCCGCCTCGCTGGCGACAATCATCGCAGTCCCGGCAGCCCTTGCGATTACCCGGCTCGAGTTTCCCGGCCGGGACTTTTTCAATGGGCTGTTCCTGTCGCCGATCATCATTCCGCACCTGGTATTGGGTGTGGCGCTGCTGCGCTTGTTCGCCTTGATGGGCGTCAACGGCAGCTTTGCCTGGCTGATCTTTGCCCACGTGCTGGTGATCACCCCGTACGTGCTGCGCCTGGTGCTCGCTTCAGCCATCGGCCTGGACCGCAGCGCCGAGCAGGCCGCGCAATCGCTGGGGGCCGGGCGCTTCACGCTGTTCCGGCAGATCACTTTGCCGATGATTCTGCCAGGGGTGGCCGGAGGCTGGCTGCTGGCGTTCATCAACAGTTTCGATGAAGTCACGCTGTCGATTTTCGTCACCTCGCCGGCCACGCAAACATTGCCGGTACGCATGTATGTCTACGCCACCGAATCCATCGATCCGATGATGGCGGCGGTGTCGGCACTGGTCATCGCGCTCACTGCGCTGACGATGATTCTGCTCGATCGGGTCTACGGCCTGGATCGGGTCCTGGTGGGTAAACAATGAGGGCGCCATGGCTCTGCTGAAACGACTGGCCGAAGGCGACCGCCCGGCCCTGGACTTTACCCTCGACGGCCAACCGGCTCGGGGTCTGCTGGGCGACACGTTGCTGACAGCCGTACTGACCAGCAGCGAGCACTTGCGCGGCAGCGATTTCAGCGCCGAACCACGGGCCGGTTTCTGCCTGATGGGCGCCTGCCAGGACTGTTGGGTCCGCCTGGGCGACGGCCGCCGCGTCCGCGCCTGCTCCACCCTGCTCGAAGCCGGCCAGCAGATCAACCGTGAGCCGGGGCGTCAGCTATGAACCGTGGGATCCCGTTAAGTCCCGTCGCGAGCAAGCTCGCTCCCATAGGGACCCGAGAGCGTTCGCAAAACTCGTGTCCAACACAGCCCCCCTGTGGGAGCGAGCCTGCTCGCGATAGCGTCGTGAAATACACCGCCTACGCCAACGCCCTGGCCATGAGGTGCCCATGAAACCGATCGCCATCATCGGCGCCGGCCCGGCCGGTATTCGTGCGGCGCAGACGCTGGTCGCCCATGGTCTGTACCCGGTGCTGCTGGATGAAGCCGCGCGCGGCGGTGGGCAGATCTATCGGCGCCAGCCGGCCAATTTCAAACGGTCGGCGGTCGGGCTCTATGGCTTTGAAGCCCACAAGGCCAACGCCATCCATCAGACCCTCGATACGCTGCGCGAACAGCTCGACTATCGCCCCGATACCTTGGTGTGGAACGCCGAGGCCGGGCTGCTGGACACTTTGCATGAAGGCCGCGCCGACCGTCTCGAGTATGCCAGCGTGATCGTCGCCACCGGCGCCACCGACCGGATCCTGCCAGTCCCTGGTTGGACCCTGCCTGGGGCCTACAGCCTCGGCGCCGCGCAGATTGCCTTGAAATTCCAGGGCTGCGCCATCGGCGAGCGGGTGGTGTTCGCCGGCAGCGGGCCGTTGCTCTACCTGGTCGCGTACCAATACGCCAAGGCCGGCGCGCACGTGGTGGCTGTCCTCGACAGTTCCCCTTTCAGCGCTCAGGCCCGCGCCCTGCCCGGTTTGCTAAGGCAACCGACAACGCTCGCCAAGGGGCTTTACTACCGCGCCTGGCTGACCGCCCATGGCATCGCTGTGCATCAAGGCGCGAACCTGTTGCGTATCAATGGCGAACGCCGGGTGCAGTCACTGCAATGGCGCAACGCCAAGGGCGAGCAATCCCTGGATTGCGACGCCGTCGCCTTCGCCCACGGCTTGCGCAGCGAAACCCAACTGGCCGATCTGCTGGGTTGCGAATTCTCCTGGAGCGAACTCAACCGCGCCTGGCTGCCACGACGCGACCGCGCCGGTCGCAGCAGCGTGCGTGGGGTGTACCTGGCCGGTGACGGCGCCGGCATCATGGGCGCCGACGCCGCCGAAATGGCCGGCGAACGGGCAGCCCTGGCCTTGCTCGAAGACCTCGGGTACCTGACCGACCCGCAACATTGCAACCAGCTGGAAAGCGCACTTGAACGCATCGGGCAGTTCCGCCAGGGCCTGGAGCGCGCATTCGCCTTTCCCGAAGACTGGGCCGGCGATGCGCCGGACAACCTGATGGTTTGCCGCTGCGAAGAAGTCAGCGTCGGCGATATCCGCCAGGTGGTGGCCGAAGGTCATTGGGAAATCAACCGGGTCAAGGCCCATTGCCGGGTCGGCATGGGCCGCTGCCAGGGGCGGATGTGCGGCGCAGCCGCCGCGGAAATCATCGCCCGGGAAACCAATCGCCCGATCTGCGGCGTTGGCCGTCTGCGGGCCCAGGCGCCCATCAAACCGGTGCCATTCGGGCTGGAGGTCGAGCCATGATCGACGTGGATGTGGTGATCATCGGCGGCGGCATCGTCGGTGCCTCGGCCGCCTTGTTCCTGAGCCAGGCCGGACGCCGGGTGGCCCTGTTGGAACGGGATTTCTGCGGCTCGCACGCAAGCGGCGTGAACTATGGCGGCGTACGTCGCCAGGGCCGGCCGCTGTCGCAATTGCCGCTGTCGCAACGGGCCCATGAGATCTGGGGCCGGCTGCCGCAGTTGATCGGCATCGACGGTGAGTACCAGCGCAGCGGTCATTTGAAACTGGCCCGCAGCGCCGAGGACTTCCAGGCACTGCAGGATTACGCCCGCAGCAGCCAGGGCTTCGGCCTCGATTTGCAGCTATTGGACCGCGATGAACTGCGCGCCCGTTTCCCATGGGTCGGCGCCGTCGCCGTCGGGGCCTCGCTGTGCCCGGATGACGGCCACGCCAACCCGCGCCTGGTATCGCCGGCCTTCGCCCAGGCTGCCCGTCGGCACGGGGCGCAGATCCATGAACAATGCGCCGTCAGCGGCGTTGCCTATGACGGCCAGCGCTTCGATGTGCGCACCGAGACGGGCCAGCGGTTTCACGCGCCATGGCTGCTGAACTGTGCCGGCGCCTGGGCGAGTCATTTTGCCGCGCAGTTCGGCGAAGCGGTGCCGATGCATGCCGGGCACCCGGCGATGCTGGTCACCGAACCCCTGCCGTTGGTGATGGACGCCAGCACCGGCGTGGAGGGCGGCGGCATCTATGCGCGCCAGGTCGCCCGCGGCAATTGCGTACTGGGAGGCGGCCAAGGCTATGCCCTGGATGGGTCACGCGTCCGACCGGGACAAAACGCAGTGATCGAGATCCTGCGCCAAGCGGTCGAACTGTATCCGTTTCTGCAAGGCGCCCAGGCGATTCGCACCTGGAGCGGCACCGAAGGCTATCTGCCTGATCGCCAGCCAGTGATCGGGCCCAGTAGCACCCAACCCGGCCTGTTGCACGCGTTCGGCTTTGCCGGCGCGGGCTTCCAGATCGGCCCGGCGGTGGGCCAAGCGCTCACCGAGATCATCTGCTGCGGCGCTTCAACCACGCCGCTGGATGCGTTTTCCATCACCCGGTTTCACTCCATCTCCGTTGTTTGATAGAGGAAGGTCGCGCCAATGAATAACGTCAAACGCAGTGCATTGTTCGGTTTCTGCTCGCTGGGTTCCGCCTGTCTGGGCGCCCTGCTCCCGGTCACCCAGGCGCTGGCCGAGCCGACGCTTTACCTGGGCATGAACGGTGGGACCATGGAGCGGCTCTACGCCGACAAGGTCTTGCCGGCCTTCGAGAAAGCCAACAACGTCAAGGTAGTGATCGTGCCCGGCACCTCCGCCGACATCCTGGCGAAGGTCCAGGCCAGCAAAGACAGCCCGCAAATGCACGTGATGTTCCTGGATGACGGCATCATGTACCGCGCCATCTCCATGGGCCTGTGCGACAAGCTCCAGGACAGCCCGCCCCTGGCGCAGATTCCGGCCAAAGGTCGCATCAAGGATCAGGCCGTGGCCGTGAGCCTCGGCGTGACAGGGCTTGCCTACAACACCCGGCTGTTCAAGGAAAAAGGCTGGAACGCACCGAGCTCCTGGATGGACCTGGCCGATCCGCGCTTCAAGGACAAAGTGGTATTCCAGTCGATGGCGTCCTCGACCTTCGGCCTGCACGGGTTCCTGATGTTCAACCGGATCCAGGGCGGCAGCGAGACCGATGTCGAGCCGGGCTTCAAGGCGTGGCCGAATACGGTCGGGCGCAACGTACTGGAGTACATTCCAAGCTCGGCGAAGATTTCCGAAATGCTGCAGACCGACGAGGCTGCGCTGTTCCCACTGACGCCGACCCAGGTCACCGCCCTGAAACTCAAGGGCATGCCGGTGGAATATGCGCAGCCGAAGGAAGGCGCCGTGGTGCTCAACGTCGCCGAGTGCACCATCGCCCGCAACACTCAGCCTGAGCTGGCGCAAAAGCTCGCCGCCTTCCTGTTGACCCCCGAGGCCCAGGCCATCGCCCTGGAAGAGGGCGACCAGATCCCGTCCAACCCCAACACCCCGACTACCGACAAGACCCGTGGCCAGGTAGAAGCCATGAAGCAGTACCTGGAGACCGCCATCGCGGTGGACTGGGACCAGGTCAACGAACAGCGCCCGGCCTGGAATGCCCGTTGGAACCGCAGCATCGAGCGCTAGCGGGATCGAACATCCTGTATCATGCCAAATATGTTCGGGCTTGTGCCCGATGCAAATGAACTGACCCCTGACTTGTGGCGAGGGAGCAAGCTCCCGCTAGACTGCGCAGCAGGCCCGAAACCAGACACCGAGGTGTGTCTGGTTGGTTGCATGGCAGCTTTTGGGGGCTGCTGTGCAGCCCAGCGGGAGCAAGCTCCCTCGCCACAGGTGCTATGGTTGGCTTCAGATTTGTATCAGCCTCTTCAACAGCGACTTCTTTCATGCATACCCTCGCCCAACTGCGCGCCGGCCAACTCTCAGGCATTACCCGGCTGGACCTGGCCTGCGGCCTGACGCAGTTCCCCCGGGAAATTTTCGACCTGGCCGATTCCCTCGAAATTCTCAACCTCAGTGGCAACCAGCTGGACACGCTGCCCGATGACCTGCATCGGTTGACCCGCCTGCGCGTGCTGTTCTGTTCAGATAACCGCTTCACTGAATTGCCCGAATGCCTGGGCCGCTGCGCCGCGCTGACCATGGTCGGTTTCAAGGCCAATCGCATCGAGCGCGTGACCGGCGCGGCCTTGCCGCCGCTGCTGCGCTGGCTGATCCTGACGGATAACTACGTCCGCCATCTGCCCGAGGAACTGGGGCAGCGTGCGCATCTGCAAAAGCTCATGCTGGCCGGCAACCGTTTGCAGCAATTGCCGGCGAGCCTGGGCCAGTGCCAGCGTCTGGAACTGCTGCGCATCGCCGCCAATCAGCTGACCGAGCTGCCGCAAGGGTTGCTGGAGCTGCCGAGCCTCAGTTGGCTGGCCTACGCCGGCAATCCTCTGGAGACTCAGGCCGAAGCCGCCGCGCTGAACGTCACGACGCCGATCGACTGGCGGCAACTGATCGTGCAACAGCAACTGGGCGAAGGCGCCTCGGGGCTGATTCACCAGGCGCTCTGGCAACCACCGGGCCAGGCTGCACGCAGCGTCGCGGTCAAAATGTACAAAGGCCAGATGACCAGCGACGGCTCGCCGCTGCACGAAATGCACGCCTGCATCACCGCAGGCCGGCATCCCAACCTGATCGAGGTATTGGGCCAGATTGTCGGGCATCCTGAGGAGCAGGCCGGACTGGTGATGGCCTTGATCGAGCCCAGCTACCGTAACCTCGCCGGATTGCCGGGCCTGACGTCATGCACCCGCGACGTCTATGCCGACGCGCTGCGCTTGAGTGGCCCCGTGGCCCTGCGCATCGCCCACGGCATCGCCTCGGTGGCGGCGCACCTGCATCGCCAGGGCATCACTCATGGCGATCTGTACGGGCACAACATTCTTTTCAACGATCAAGGCGATTGCCTGTTGGGGGACTTCGGCGCCGCGTCGTTCCACGCCACCACGGACACCTTGCAGACACGGGCGCTGCGACGCATCGAAGTGCGGGCGTTCGGGATCCTGCTGGGAGAGTTGCTGGAGAGAATCAAACCCGCGGCCGGGGAACTTGGGACATTGTGGGAGTTACAGGCGCGCTGCTGTCAGCCAGATGTACTGGCGCGGCCATGTTTCGATGAGATTGAGCAGTGCCTGGAAGACCTAAAGCACTGACCGTGGCGAGGGAGCTTGCTCCCGCTGGGCTGCGCAGCAGCCCCAATCCATAACCACCCTCTATCAGCGAGACCGCGTTATAGACACACGACGGCTTCGCCGCCGAGCGGGAGCAAGCTCCCTCGCCACAGGATTTTGTGTTTAACCGGCCAAGCCGACAAACATGTCCTGCACGTCATCGTGATTATCGAGACCTTCAAGAAACGCTTCGACTTCAGCCATCTGCTCGTCGGTCAGGCCGCTCACCGGGTTTTTCGGCTGGTAGCCCAGCTTGGCCGACAGCACGGTAAAACCCTGTTCCGGCAGGGCCTTCTGCACGGCATCGAGGTCGGCAGGATCGGTGAGGAACAAGGTTGCGCCCTCTTCGCCCGGCTCGAAATCCTGGGCGCCGGCCTCGATGGCAGCCATTTCCGGATCGGCGTCCGGGCTGTCCGGCGAAGCCTCGATCATGCCGACATGGTTGAAATCCCACGCCACCGAACCGGAAG
Source organism: Pseudomonas sp. SMN5 (assembly GCF_052041925.1). NCBI lineage: Bacteria > Pseudomonadati > Pseudomonadota > Gammaproteobacteria > Pseudomonadales > Pseudomonadaceae > Pseudomonas > Pseudomonas sp. SMN5. The sequence continues at coordinate 30,632 of NZ_JBKGGX010000031.1, read as the reverse complement.
CACCCAGCTGCCCCTTGCGGAACGCCACGCGAATCTCGGCAACGGTGCGGTTGATGTTGTCGGTCACGCATTCAACGATCAACGGCACCTGATGCGGCGCGAACCCTTCGTAGGTTACCCGGTGGTACTGCACGGTCTCACCGAGCTGGCCAGAGCCCTTCTTGATGGCGCGCTCCAGGGTCTCACGGGGCATCGAGGCCTTTTTCGCCTGCTCGACCACCAGGCGCAAATGCGCGTTGGTCGCGGTGTCCGCGCCATTTCGCGCGGCAATGGTGATTTCCTTCACCAGCTTGCCGAAGATCTTGCCCTTGGCGTTGGCCGCCGCTTCTTTGTGTTTAACCTTCCACTGTGCGCCCATTACTCACTCTCTTGTCTGACGCGCCGAGACATCTGCCGGCCGGCGCTGTGGCGCAAGTTTATACGGCCTAAACCGGCTGATCGACCAAAAAATTCACCGTGCCGAATCGGCTTTTTCACAACGTGTCGTAGGGCATTTCTGAAATAGCCCCTCATCGACACCGCTGCCCCCCAGGGTTTCGTACCCTCTGCGCCTCTCTTCCTGCAAGTAGGAGCTGCGATGCGCAACGACACGGAAAGCCCCTTCAGCCTGACCCTCACGCAAAGCGACTTACAGTTGCAAGTGCTGCGCTTCCATGGCCGGGAAGCCCTCAACCAGCCGTACCGCTTTGATCTGGAACTCATCGGCCTGGCGCCACCCATAAGTCCCGACAGCCTCCTGGAGCAACCGGCATTCCTGCGCCTGGATGGCGAATCGGGCATCCACGGTGTGGTCCACAGTGTCAGCCTGAGCGCCCACGCCTCGCATCGAATCGGCTATCGCATGACGCTGGTCCCTTACCTTCAACGCCTGGAACAAGGCCCGCGCCGCAAGGTCTTCCATCGACTCAACGCCGTGCAGATTGTGCAACGGCTGCTGGAAGACAGCACGTTACCCGCCGACAGCTACCGCTTCGAGCTGGCAGCAGCGCACTACCCGCGCCGCGACTTCTGCATCCAGTACGAGGAAAGCGACCTGGCTTTCCTGCACCGGTTGTGCGAGGAAGAAGGCATCCATTACCACTTCGAACACGCAGCCCAAGGTCACGTCCTGGTCTTCGCCGACGACCCGAAAAGCTTCCCCGCACGGCCCCTCGAACTGAACCTGCAATCGAATGCGAGCCAGGGGCCGAGTCTCAAGCACTTATATCTGCGCCACCACCCGGTGACAGCTGGCCCGCACGGCGGATTCAGCGATCGCGGGACGACCGAAGCCGATACTGAGGCGGCGAACCAGTCCCTTGAACGGCTCGACCACGCGACAATCCACGGCGACCCGGCCCTGGCGCACCGTCACCAGAGGGGGCGTCGTCACCTGGAGCGGCTGCGCTGCCGGCAACGGCAGATCCATGGTCACAGCACCCACCCGGCGTTGCGCGCAGGCCACATCGCGCAGATCGGCGAGCATCCGGTCTCAGCGTTCAATGACCAGTGGTTGATCACCGAGGTCCAGCATCGCGGGCGACAATTCTCGATCCTCGAACCGGACCCGACCGCCGCGCTCTCCACGTGCGGCTACCGCAACCGGTTCACGGCGATTGCCTGGTCCACGGTGTTCAGACCTGCGATCAGACATCCCAAGCCCTGCATTCCCGGGTATCACCTGGCTCATGTACTTGGTCGCGCTGGCCAACCGGTGCAACCCGACGAGCGCGGCGAGATCAGTGTCAGTCTGTGGGCGCCCGATCAGGAGGGCATCACGTTGCCGGTGTCGCGCCTGGGGCAGAGGAACGAGACTTGCCTGACCGGCGGCAGCGAGGTGTTGGTGAGTTTTCTTGACGGGGACCCCGACCGCCCGGTGCTGTGTCCGGGGGCGCTCGACACTGGCGCAGGGCTGCCCTGTGAGGCGCCGAAGACACCGCCTGCCAATGGCGATTCGGGGTTGTTGTTCGACTGGCTTCTGAATCCGCCGGATGCGACATCCTGATGTGGACGGCATATCGATCGGGGCGCTTCGCGCCCAGCGGGAGCAAGCTCCCTCGCCACGGGTACGCGTCGCCTCCACCTGCGTCGCGATCCGCCCCATGCCGGGCTGGAAATTTCATATCGAGAAAGCTGATCCGGCACAAGCAAACCCAACGAAACGGGCTTAAAGTAAACACAACGCTGCTCAAGACGGCGCTCTGCCCTGATTGTTGGAGATACCCGCAATGCCCTGGAAAAACTCGGAAAGCCGCTACAGTACCGTCACGGTGACCTTGCATTGGCTGATGCTGGTGTTACTGGCCGTGGTTTATGCCTGCATCGAGTTCAGAGGGATTTTTCCCAAGGGCAGCGGTGGCCGGACGCTGATCAAGGAGGCGCATTTCATGCTGGGCCTGACTGTTTTCCTGCTGGTCTGGCTGCGCCTGTTCGCCCGCAGTCTGGGCAAGGCACCGGCGATATTCCCGGCTTCACCCGTCTGGCAAACCTTCCTGGCGCGGCTGATGCACTGGGCGCTGTACCTGTTCATGATCGCCATGCCGCTGCTGGGCTGGCTGATTACCAGCGCCGAAGGGCACCAGGTGATGTTCTACGGCTTCGACCTGCCGCTGCTCGTCCAACAGGAAAAGGCATTCGCCAAGCAGCTCGAAGGCTGGCATGTGCTGGGCGGCACCATCGGCTACTGGCTGATCGGCCTGCACGCCTTGGCCGGGCTCTATCACCACTACGTAGTGCGCGATAACACGCTGTTGCGGATGATGCCTAAACGCGGTTGACGGGTTATTCGAAACCCCGGCGGCCTTGCAGACCTCCGGTGTGAACGAAGATCAAGCGGGTGCCCTGGGCAAATCGTCCAATCTCGACCTGCGCTTTGAGCAACAGCAGTGCCTTGCCGGTGTACAACGGCTCCAACTCGATGACGTCGGTGCGTTGGATGCAATCGGTGAGTTCGGCATCGACCCGCCCGAACCCGCCCCGGCTGCCATCGAGTAATTCATAAAGCGGATGGGCCAGCCCTGCTTCCTCGATGATGTGCTTGACCTGCTGCGACACCCCATGGTCTTCGGGTACGGCCAGCACACCATAGACCGGACGTTCCCCCGCTTCGGCCAGCACCAGTCCGGCCAGCGACGTGCCAGTGCCACAGGCCAGCCACCAACCGTGATAATCGGACCATCCCACCGCCGCCAGTTGCTCCCGGACGCGCCCCAGCCAAGTCATGCAGCCCTGTGCCCCAGGCAATCCTGCCCCACCCTCGGGCAGCGGATACAAATACGGATAGCGCCGGCGCCAAGGCTCCCAGAACCCTGGCGCATGCCGTTCGCGATAACCGCCGTAACCCAACCAGTGCAGCTGCATGCCGAACGCTTGCAGGTCGCGCACCGTTGGCGTTTCTCGTGGCTGCCCACGCAACAGCCCGACCGTGGGAAATCCGAAGCGCTTGCCGGCGGCCGCCAATGCATGCAGATGGTTGGAGTAAGCACCGCCCAGGCTGATGATGCCCTCGGCGCCAGCCAAATCGGCGGCGCGCAGGGAAGGAACGAGTTTGAACCACTTGTTGCCACTGATCAGTGGATCGATCCGATCCAGGCGCAACACCGCCACCTCGACACCGGCTCGGGCGAGCCAGTCCAGATGAAGGGGTTCAAGCAGCGGCTGAGGGTGCCAGTCGAGGGCAGAAGAAAGCATTGCGGCAGGCCATTGGGGCAGGAATGCGGGCATCTTAACAGTCGTTGAATCCAGGCTCGCTCCCACAGGGCCCCCTGGCGCTACAGGCGTGCGCCTTACAACTGCGCCGCCAACCGCGAGCCCTGGTTGATCGCCCGCTTGGCGTCCAGCTCTGCCGCCACGTCGGCGCCACCGATGAGGTGGACCTTCTGCCCGGCGGCCTCCAGGCCTTCCTGCAATTCACGCAACGGATCCTGACCGGCGCAGATCACGATGTTGTCCACCGGCAACACCTGCGGCTCGCCGGTTTCGCCGATGCGAATGTGCAGCCCCTCGTCGTCGATCTTCAGGTACTGAACGTTGTTGAGCATCTGCACCTGCTTGTTCTTCAGGCCCGTGCGGTGAATCCAGCCAGTGGTCTTGCCCAGGCCGTCGCCGACCTTGGAAGCCTTGCGCTGCAACAGGAACACCTGACGCGCCGGAGCATGGGGTTCAGCCTTGATCCCGGCCACGCCGCCGCGCGCCTGGAGCGCGGTGTCGATACCCCACTCCTTCCAGAACGCCTCGCGGTCCTGGCTGGTGGCGACGCCCTGATGCACCAGGAACTCCGAAACATCGAAACCGATGCCGCCGGCACCGATTACCGCCACGCTGCGGCCCACCGGCCTGCGCTCCAGGATCACGTCCAGGTAGCTCAGGACCTTGGCATGCTCCACGCCAGGAATCGCCGGCACCCGCGGCGCAATACCGGTCGCAAGAATGATTTCGTCGTACCCGCCTTCCACCAGCTTCGCCACATCCACCCGGGTATTGAGGCACACCTCGACATGGGTGGTCTGCAACTTACGCTTGAAGTAGCGCAGGGTTTCGTAGAACTCCTCCTTGCCCGGCACACGCTTGGCGACGTTGAACTGTCCGCCGATCTCACCAGCCGCATCGAACAGCGTCACCTGGTGCCCCCGCTCGGCCGCCACGGTGGCCGCCGACAACCCGGCCGGACCGGCGCCGACCACGGCGATTTTCTTCACCTGGGTGACCGGCAGGTAATTGAGCTCGGTTTCGTGGCAGGCACGCGGGTTCACCAGGCAACTGGTGAGCTTTCCGCCAAAGGTATGGTCGAGACAGGCCTGGTTGCAGCCGATGCAGGTATTGATCTCATCGCTGCGTCCGGCGGCCGCCTTGTTGACGAACTCCGGGTCGGCCAGGAACGGACGCGCCATGGAGACCATGTCGGCATCGCCTTCGGCCAGGATCTGTTCGGCCACTTCCGGGGTGTTGATACGGTTGGTGGTGATCAGCGGGATGTTCACCGAACCGCGCAGCTTGGCCGTGACTTTGCTGAACGCCGCCCGCGGAACCTTGGTGGCGATGGTAGGAATACGCGCCTCATGCCAGCCGATGCCGGTGTTGATGATGGTCGCGCCGGCCTGCTCGATGGCTTTGGCGAGCTGGACGATCTCTTCCCAAGAGCTTCCGCCTTCCACCAGGTCGAGCATCGACAGGCGGAAGATGATAATGAAATGGGGGCCCACTGCATCGCGGACGCGACGGACGATTTCAACCGGCAGGCGCATGCGGTTTTCGTAGCTGCCGCCCCAACGGTCGGTACGGTGGTTGGTGTGGGCCGCGAGGAACTGATTGATGAAGTAGCCCTCGGAGCCCATGATCTCGACCCCATCGTATTCAGCCTTCTGGGCCAACAGCGAACAGGTCACGAAATCGCTGATCTGCTTTTCAATGCCCTCTTCATCCAGCTCCTTGGGCTTGAACGGGTTGATCGGCGCCTGGATCGCACTGGGAGCGACCTGCTTGGGGCTGTAGGCGTAGCGCCCGGCATGCAGGATCTGCATGCAGATCTTGCCACCGGCCTCGTGCACCGCCCGAGTCACGATCTGGTGCTTGAGCGCCTCGTCTTCCGTGGTCAGCTTGGCTGCCCCGGAGTAAACGCCGCCCTCGTCATTCGGCCCGATCCCGCCGGTGACCATCAGGCCCACGCCGCCACGGGCGCGCTCGGCAAAATATGCCGCCATGCGCTCGAAACCGCCCGGCTTTTCTTCAAGGCCAGTGTGCATCGACCCCATCAGGGTCCGATTGCGCAACGTAGTGAAACCCAGGTCCAGCGGGGCCAGCAGGTGCGGATAATGGGAGGCGGTCATCAGTAACTCCACAACGGGCGATCACGGAAAAATGCGGAAGCTCTGCGGCTTCCCTCAGTCATGCCCAACAGCCTAAGAGGCGCGATGCGGGCGCTCAATGACCGTAACTGACAACTTAATGATCCGAATGCGCAGCGCCCCTTGGCAACACCCGTTCCGAGCCCTACCCTAGTCAGCGAATCCGCAAACGGCCGCTGACAGCTCTCCATGCGTAAATTTTTCTACTTGTTGTTGTCCACGGCCCTGATCGCCATCCTGGTCACTTACGCCCTGTGGACGGCGGATCGTCCGGCGGGCCATTACCTGTCGGACCTGCGCATCAACCTGGCGGTCGACCAGGGCATGCCCGCCGAGCGCGGTAACCTGCTGGGCATTCAGCCCGAGTTGTTCCCCACTGACTACCAGAGCCCGGAGCGCCTGCATCGCAAACTTGCTGCCTATTTGCAAAGCGCCCGTGACCTGGGTTTTCTCAACGACAAGACGGTCGTGGTGCTGCCCGAGCACATCGGCACCTGGCTGATGTTCAGCGGTGAAAAAGACGAGTTGTACCAGGCCGGCACTATGAAGGAAGCCATGAACTGGCTGGCGGTCAGCAACCCACTGGCGTTCATCCAGGCGCTGGTCAGGGCACAGGGCGATAATCGGCTGGACGATGCCTACCTGCGCATGAAGGCCCCGCGCATGGCCCATGATTACCAGGAGTTGTTCGGCGGGCTGGCCGAAGAGTTCGGCATCACCCTGGTAGCCGGCTCCATCGTCCTTCCCGAGCCCAGCGTCAGCGACGGCCAGCTGAAAGTCGGCGCGGGTGCGCTGTACAACAGCAGCCTGGTGTTTGGGCGCGATGGCCGGCCGATCGGCCAACCGCAACGCCAACGCCATCCAGTATTCGAACAACGGGACGTGCTCGGCGCCGACCGCCCCGACGCCACCCAGGTCGTCAAAACCCCCGCTGGGCGTCTGGGCGTGCTGATCGGCAGCGACAGTTGGTATCCGGTTCACTACCGGCAGCTCAATGACCAAGGGGCGCAGCTGATTGCAGTGCCGGCCTTTATCCTGGGCCGCGACGCCTGGGACAGACCCTGGAGCGGTTATAAAGGCCTGTCCACGCCAGAGGAAGTCAGCCTCAAGCCCGGTGAAGTCAGTGAGGGCCAGGCCTGGCACCGTCTGACCCTGACCAGCCAATTGCCCATCAGCCAGGCACGGGGCGGCGTCAGCGTGTTCCTGCGCGGCCAGTTCTGGGACAGCGCAAGCGCCGGCCAGAGCTTCATCAGCCACGACGGCCAGCACTTCAGCGATGGCGAGGCCCGTGGCGCTCGCTTGCTGAACCTATGGTTGTGACCATGAAAGCGCAACCGATGCGCCTGGGGGATTTGTCTGTGGGCTTCGTCCACAGCCTGGCTGACGCGGTTGCCAGTCATGGACAAGATCCTCACCCCTTGCTGGCCCAGTACGGTCTGGATGCCGTGCGTCTGTCGGAGCCCGGAGCCCGGTTGTCGATCCCTCGCTACATGCGCCTGGGTCATGCGGCCATTCAACTGACCCAGGATCCGGCACTGGGCCTGCGCATGGGTCGCCTCAGCCGCTTGAGCCAGGCCGGGCTGGCGGGCGTAACCGCTGCCCAGGCGCCGACTGTCCGTGAAGCCGCGCGCTGTATGATCCGTTTCGAGCCCCTGTACGGCTCCAACTATCGCGGCCAATCGAGCTTCCACGAGGACGCCCGGGGAGCGTGGCTGCGGTTTTACTCCATCAGCCCGTACAACGCCTATAACCGCTTCGTCGTGGACTCCATCATCGGCGGCTGGCTCACACAACTCTCCACTGTGGGCGGCGTAGCGTTGCGTGCCGAGCGTATAGACATCGAATTCGAGGAGCCGGCCTATCTGGAGGCCTACCGCATCCTGGGGGACTGTGCGATCCAGTTCGGTGCCGAACACAATCAACTGCGCCTGGGACTCGACAGCCTCGCCCAGCGCAACCCGCAGCATTGCCCCAGCACGTGGCAGCATCTGATCCAGTTGTGTGAGCGGGAATTGGAGCAGTTGACCCGCACCCGGAGTCTGCGCGAGCGCATCATCCAGCTGCTGGGACCGCTGCTCAATGGCGGCCGGGAACCGGACCTGGAGGAAGTGGCAGCGCGCCTCAAGCTGCCGACCTGGACACTGCGCCGCAAGCTGGCCGAGGAAGGCACGCAGTTTCGCGCAATCCTCAACGACACCCGCCGTGACCTTGCCATGACTTACATCCGCGATACCGAACTGGCGTTCGGTGAAATCGCCTACCTGCTGGGGTTCGCCTCGGCCGAGGCCTTCCAACGCGCATTCAAGCGCTGGAACGACCAGACGCCGGGTGAGTTTCGTCGCAGCCACCGGCGCACATAGGTACAAGGTTTGAAGCGTTACCTAGAGCTCCGTCGCATCTTCGGCGGGCTCCAGCGGGTCCAGTTCATATGCCTGGTACTCCAGCAGCTCTTCCTGATAATCATCCATTACGAGTCTTTCCCCTATCATTGAAAGCGATCAATCAAGCCTGATGGCACTGGTGATCAGCTTAAAGCTGCTTTATGAACAAGACATGAAGCGAAGGCTTCATGAATTAAACGTAGCACAGCGTCGAGGAATTACTGCGGTAAGTGTGACAGGAGATTACCCCTGTCACACGCTCAGGATGCCGGAAGGGGCTGGATCGGCTCGGTCGGCGCGGGCAACGAGCTGGGTGGTGGCGGCGTGATCGGCTCGCTCGTCGGCACAGTCTCCTGCGGCACAGGCGCAATCGGCGCAGGTTCGGCCGGTGGTGCGACCGGCTCCGACGCCGCAGGAGCAGTTTCCACCGGGGCCGGAGCGGCCTCCTCGACCGGCACGGCCGGCGCCGGTGCAGGTGCTGGAGCAGGCGTGGGAGCCAGAGACTCTGCCGCCGGAGCCGGCGCAGGCATCAACCCGGCCGGTTCAGCCTTGGTTTCCGGAATGCCCAGTTCGGCCTTCGGCTGATCGGCATTGCCGGCAGCCTTCTTGGCGTCGGCCGGCAAGAACAGCTCGACCAGGGCAAAGAAACGCTCATAGAACTTCGGCGCTGATACCGTCTCGCTGGCGACCTTGACCATCGAATCATCCGTAGAGCCGATCGGCATCGATACCGAGCCCAGCACACCGACCCCCAGGCTGGCGGAGTTGTTGATCTTTTTCAGTGCGTAGCGGTCCTGCAAGGCGTTGGCAAACATGGTCGCCCGGTGCCCGGGACCGCCGTCTTCGGCGCAGACCAGGTTGAAGCTGATTTCCATATGGGTATCGCCGGCCTGCTGGAAACTCTTGTGGCCGCTGACCAGCTTGGGGTCGCTGCTGGTGATGATGTAGCCCTGACTGAGCAATGCCCGGCGACCGGCTTCGCAGGTGGCCGCGTCGGTCACGGGATAAGTACGCGAGAACGTGCCCGAGTCATCGAAGTTCTCATGCTCGTAAATCGCGGCTTTCTTCGACGAACATCCGGCTGCGGCGGCCAGCATCAGTGCCAGCCCGACGGTACGCATGTGAAATGGTCTGAACATTGAACATCCTGAGGAAAACGATCCGGGGCGTATTGTGCAACAGAACACGATCTGCCGGCGCAGGTATTCGTGTCTCAAAGGGGCTACAAGTCTACTGGCGGATGTTTGCGGACAAAAGACGCAATGGCGGCGGATCGACGAAAGCCCCAGGTTTTTAACAACAGGAAACAAAAAGACCCCGGTTCTGCAACCGGGGTCTTTTTCGGTCCAGCCTCAGAACATCAGTAACGCTTGATGTCGGCCTGGCTTTCCAACTGCTTGCGATAGGCTGCGAAGTCCTGCTGCCCGACGCGGGACGCGAGGTAGCGGCGATATTCGGCCTTCTCTTCGTCGGTCGGGGCCGCCGCTTCGTTCACACCGTTCAGACGCACCACCACCAGACCGCCGTCAGGCAATGTCACGCTGGTGAATGTCGGCTTGTCCTTCGAGGCAGGCTTGGGCATACGGAACAATGCTTGTAGCACCGCCGGCTCGATGCCTTCCTGGCTGCGGGTCACCGCTTCGGTGACTTTCCAGCTCTGACCGTCTACGGGCTTGTCCAGCGCGGTCTTGCCGTCGCGCAGGCTGGCTATCAGCTCATCGGCACGGGTCTTGGCTGCCGCGCTGGCGTGTTCCTTGGCCAGTTGCGCACGAATGGGGCCCGCGACGCTTTCCAGCGGCAGTTGCTCGGGCTTGCGGTGCTCCTTGGCACGCAGCACCACGACAGTTTCCGGGTCCAGCTCGATGGCGGTGCTGTTGGCACCTTCATCCAGCACTTCAGGACTGAACGCAGCGGTGACCACGGCACGGTTGGCTGCGATTCCCTCGCCGCCTTCACGACCGAACGGGGCCGATGTGTGGACCGTCAGCTTCAGGTCCTGAGCGGGTTGCGCCAGGTCGGACGCTTCGAACGACGCATCTTCCAGTTGCTTGGTCGCCTCGACGAAACGCTGCTCCACCTGCTGGGTTTTCAGTTCGCGGGTCAGCTTGTCCTTGAGGCTGGCAAACGTTGGGACCTGCGGCGCCTCGACGCCCAGCAGCTTGATCAGATGCAGACCGAAGTCCGTACGCACCGGTGCCGAGACCTGATCCTTGCTCAACGCATACAAGGCCTTCTCGAACGCTGGATCGTAGACGCCCGGGCCTGCAAAACCGAGGTCACCGCCATTGTTCGCCGAACCTGGATCCTGGGAGAACTCCTTGGCCAGGGCTTCAAACGATTCGCCCTTGGCCAGGCGCGCCTGGATTTCCTCGATCTTCGCCTTGGCCTGGGCCTCGCTGACCTTGTCGTTCACTTCGATCAGGATATGCGCAGCTCGCCGCTGTTCCGACAGGTTGGCGATTTCCTTCTGATAAGCCGCTTGCAAGTCCTCATCCTTGACGCTGACCTGATCGAAGAAAGTAGCTTTCTTCAGCTCGATGTAATCGATGACGACCTGATCAGGCGTCATGAATTCCTTGGCGTGCTTGTCGTAATAAGCCTTCACCTCGTCATCGGTCAGCTTCACGGACGCCGGGTCGGCCTTGATGTTCAACGTCGCAAAATCACGCGTCTGTTTTTCCAGACGGGCGAACGCCAGCACCTGGGCGTCAGTCACGAAACCGCTGCCAGCCAGACCCGCGCGCAATTGGCCGATCAGCATTTCCTGAGCCAGCATCTGGCGGAACTGCATGCGGCTGTAACCCAGCTGACGGATCACTTGGTCGAAACGCTCAGGACTGAACTTGCCGTCGACCTGGAATTCCGGTGTCTGCAGGATCACTTGATCCAGCGCAGCCTCGGAAAACGCGAACTTCGCATCATGGGCGCCTTGCAACAGCAGCTTGCGATCGATAAGCCCCTTGAGAGCCGAATCGCGCAGCATTTTTTCATCCAGCAGTGAAGCGTCGAAATCCTTGCCCAACTGCTGCATGAGCTGACGACGTTGCATGTCGACCGCTTGGCTCAGCTCGTTCTGGCTGATGTTCTCGCCGTTGACCTTGGCCGCGTCGTTGCTGTGCCTGGAGGCTTGAAAGATGGCATCGAAACCGGTCAACGCCATTAATGCGACGATGACCCCGATGATGGTTTTGGCAATCCAGCCTTGTGAATTGTCCCTGATATTCTGCAGCATGCGTCCCCCAGAAACGGTTGAACTTCAAATTAGGCAACCGTGGAGCGTGGGTAGAATCCGAATAGAAGAAAGGCGCATCCGAGGATGCGCCTTCTCGTAACTGGCGGAGCGGACCGGGCTCGAACCTGCAAGCCCTGGCGTCGTTTACCGCTCCGCTGCCAGGCCAGGCATGACCCGACCCGGATAAACTCAACGAAACCTTAGTTAACGGCTTCTTTCAGCGCTTTACCAGCTTTGAAGCCTGGCTTCTTGGCAGCCGGGATCTGCAGCGTCTTGCCAGTCTGCGGGTTGCGACCGGTACGAGCTGGACGATCAGTCACGGAAAAAGTGCCGAAACCTACCAGAACAACGGAGTCGCCAGCCTTCAGAGCGCCAGTGACGGATTCGATTACAGCGTCCAGCGCACGGCCAGCAGCAGCTTTCGGGATATCAGCGGATGCAGCGATAGCATCAATCAGTTCCGACTTGTTCACTCTAAGTCCCCTTATATCTATTTGAGATGATTCTAAGTTTTTTTGGTGAAAGCTTAAAACGAGTGCTGAATGGCCTACAGACACTTAAGAGCCGCTTTATAACAAGGGCTCTAAAAAACTGTCAAGGAAGCCCCCCAGGCAAATGCGTATTAATGCGTGCTAATTCTTTCCTTAGAGTCAGACTCGCGCTTTTCGTCCTTCGCGACTATCTCCGGAGCCACATCCGGCAAGGGCTCCGGCGCGTATTGCAGCGCAATTTGCAGGACCTCGTCAATCCATTTAACTGGTTTGATCTGAAGATCCTGCTTGATGTTGTCAGGAATTTCCTTCAGATCACGGACATTCTCTTCGGGAATGATCACCGTCTTGATCCCACCCCGGTGGGCGGCCAGCAGTTTTTCCTTGAGGCCACCGATCGCCAACACCTGCCCGCGCAAGGTGATTTCACCCGTCATGGCCACATCGGCACGCACCGGAATACCGGTCAGCGCCGACACCAACGCGGTGCACATGCCTACCCCGGCACTCGGACCGTCCTTGGGCGTCGCCCCTTCCGGCATATGGATATGCGTGTCGCGCTTCTCGTGGAAGTCCAGGGGAATTCCCAGGCTCCGAGCTCGGCTGCGCACCACGGTTTGCGCGGCGGTGATCGATTCGACCATCACATCCCCCAGGGAACCGGTCTTGATCAGCTGCCCTTTGCCCGGTACCACAGCCGCTTCGATGGTCAACAACTCACCACCGACCTGGGTCCATGCCAGGCCTGTCACCTGGCCGATCTGGTCCTGCTGCTCGGCAAGGCCGTAGCGGAATTTACGCACGCCCAGGAAGTGTTCCAGCGAGTCTGCCGTGACCTTCACCGAGAAGCGTTTTTCCAGCGCATGCTCCTTGACGGCCTTGCGGCAAACCTTAGCGATCTGGCGTTCCAGGCCACGCACACCGGCTTCGCGGGTGTAGTAACGGATGATGTCGCGAATCGCTTCCTCGTCGAATTCCAGCTCGCCCTTTTTCAGGCCGTTGGCCTGGACCTGCTTGGGCGAAAGGTACTTCTCCGCGATGTTGATCTTCTCGTCCTCGGTGTAGCCAGGCAGACGAATCACCTCCATCCGGTCCAGCAATGCCGGCGGGATATTCATGGAGTTGGAGGTGCAGAGGAACATCACGTCCGACAGGTCGTAGTCGACCTCAAGGTAGTGATCGTTGAAGTTGTGATTCTGCTCAGGATCGAGCACTTCCAGCAATGCGGAGGCAGGATCGCCACGCATGTCGCTGCCCATCTTGTCGATTTCATCCAAAAGGAACAGCGGATTGCGCACGCCGACCTTTGTCATTTTTTGAATCAATCTTCCTGGCATCGAACCAATGTAGGTCCGGCGGTGACCACGGATTTCCGCTTCGTCGCGCACGCCACCGAGGGCCATGCGTACGAATTTTCGATTGGTGGCGTGGGCAATCGACTCCGCGAGGGAGGTCTTGCCGACCCCGGGAGGACCTACCAGGCACAGCACCGGGCCACGAATCTTTTTCACGCGCTTTTGCACGGCGAGGTATTCAAGGATGCGCTCCTTGACCTCTTCCAGGCCGTAGTGGTCGGCGTCGAGGATGTCTTCGGCGCGCGCCAGGTCGAGGCGCACCTTGCTCTGGGCTTTCCACGGCACCTGGACCAGCCAGTCGATGTAGGAACGCACCACGGTGGCCTCGGCAGACATCGGTGACATCTGCTTGAGCTTGTTCAGTTCGGCCTGGGCCTTGGCCAACGCATCCTTGGGCAGGCCGGCGGCATCGATGCGCTTTTTCAGCTCTTCGATTTCGTTATGGCCTTCATCGCCATCGCCCAACTCTTTCTGAATGGCCTTCATCTGCTCATTCAGGTAGTACTCGCGCTGGCTGCGCTCCATCTGCTTCTTGACGCGCCCACGGATGCGCTTTTCGACCTGCAGCAGGTCTATTTCGCCGTCGAGCAGGGCCAGCACGTGTTCGACACGGGCCGACAAATCAATGATTTCGAGGATTTCCTGCTTCTGCTCGATCTTGAGCGCCATGTGGGCAGCCATCGTGTCGACCAGCCTCCCCGGCTCGTCGATGCTGTTCAGCGACGACAGCACTTCGGCAGGGACCTTCTTACCCAGTTGCACGTATTGCTCGAACTGCGACAGCAGGCTGCGGACAAACACCTCCGACTCGCGCTCCGGTGCTTCGACTTCTTCGATCAGCGACACTTCAGCGCGGCAATGGCCGTCCACTTCGCTGAAACGCTCGACCGTGCCACGCTGCTCGCCTTCGACCAGCACCTTGACGGTGCCGTCAGGCAGCTTGAGCAGTTGCAGCACCGTTGCAATCGTACCTACGCGATAAAGCGCGTCCTCGCCGGGATCATCGTCGGCAGGGTTTCTCTGCGCCAGCAAAAGAATCTGCTTATCACCCGTCATCGCAGCCTCGAGGGCTTCGATAGACTTCTCGCGCCCCACGAACAGCGGGATAACCATGTGCGGATACACAACGACATCGCGCAATGGCAGGAGAGGCAATTCGATGGTTGTCTTCATGATTTCGCCTCTACGGCGGCCCTTGGGCCGGAAACAGATGGAAGTAAGCTTGAAACCAAGATGGGGGCAGCCTTGAAAAAAAACAAGCGCTAAGACGCGTCTAAAACAGCACTCAAAGAAAAGGGGCCCGAAGGCCCCTTCTTTGTTCCGCCAGCAGGACGCTTAGGCGTCCGGCGCGGCCTTGGCAGGCTGCTCATTGTTTTCATACAGATACAACGGCTTGGACTTGCCTTCGATAACGCTTTCGTCGATCACGACTTTACTCACATCCGACTGTGAGGGGATCTCATACATCGTGTCGAGCAATACGCCTTCGAGGATAGAGCGCAACCCACGGGCACCGGTCTTACGCTCCAGGGCACGCTTGGCGACAGACTTGAGCGCGTCGGAACGGAATTCCAGGTCCACACCTTCCATTTCGAACAGCTTGGCGTACTGCTTGGTCAGGGCATTCTTCGGCTCGGTCAGAATCTGCATCAACGCCGCTTCATCCAACTCATCCAGCGTTGCCAGAACCGGCAGACGACCGACGAATTCCGGGATCAGACCGAACTTGACCAGATCGTCCGGCTCGACCTCACGCAAGGATTCACCGACCTTCTTGCCCTCTTCCTTGCTGCGCACCTCGGCGTTGAAGCCGATGCCGCCGCGGGTAGAACGGTTCTGAATGACCTTTTCAAGGCCCGAGAACGCCCCACCGCAGATGAACAGGATGTTACGGGTGTCGACCTGCAGGAATTCCTGCTGCGGATGCTTGCGACCACCTTGGGGCGGTACGGAGGCAACCGTGCCTTCGATCAACTTGAGCAAGGCCTGTTGCACGCCTTCGCCGGAAACATCTCGGGTGATGGACGGGTTGTCGGACTTGCGGGAAATCTTGTCGATTTCGTCGATGTAGACGATGCCCATCTGGGCTTTTTCCACATCGTAGTCACACTTCTGCAGCAACTTCTGAATGATGTTCTCGACGTCCTCGCCCACATAACCGGCCTCGGTCAGCGTGGTCGCGTCGGCGATGGTGAACGGAACGTTCAGCAAGCGCGCCAGGGTTTCGGCGAGCAAGGTCTTACCCGAGCCTGTCGGGCCGATCAGCAGGATGTTGCTCTTGCCGAGTTCGACCTCGTCATTCTTTTTGTCACGCTGGTTCAGGCGCTTGTAGTGGTTGTAAACCGCTACGGCCAGTACCTTTTTCGCACGCTCCTGACCAATTACATATTGATCAAGGATGCCGCTGATTTCTTTGGGCGAAGGCAACTTATGCGCGCTGCTTTCGGCCTGGGCTTCCTGCACCTCCTCGCGGATGATGTCATTGCACAGGTCGACGCACTCGTCGCAAATGAAGACCGAGGGGCCGGCAATCAATTTGCGTACTTCATGCTGGCTTTTGCCACAGAAGGAGCAATAAAGCAGTTTGCCGTTGTCCTCGCCGTTGCGGGTGTCAGTCATTCGATCGATCCAAATCCGATAGGCTTGCAACACAAGATGAAGGCAATTGCGGGCTTTTTCAAGCCCGCAGGCGGCCGGTCATCCCAACCACCTGCATTTTGAGCGGCTTAGGCAGGCATTTGACGCTTGTTGATCACGGAGTCGATCAGGCCGTATTCGGCTGCACGCTCGGCGCTCATGAAGTTGTCACGCTCGGTGTCACGCTCAATGGTTTCCAGGCTCTGGCCGGTATGATGGGCCAGCAGCGAGTTCAGGCGCGAACGGATGTGCAGGATTTCCTTGGCATGGATGTCGATGTCCGACGCCTGGCCCTGGAACCCGCCCAATGGCTGGTGAATCATCATCCGCGAGTTCGGCAGGCAGTGACGCTTGCCCGCTGCGCCGCCGGCGAGCAGGAACGCGCCCATGCTGCAGGCCTGGCCGATGCAGATGGTGGACACGTCCGGCTTGATGAACTGCATGGTGTCGTAGATCGACATGCCCGCAGTCACCGAACCGCCCGGTGAGTTGATGTACAGATGGATATCCTTGTCCGGGTTTTCCGCTTCAAGGAACAGCAGTTGTGCCGCAACCAGGTTGGCCATGTAGTCTTCGACGGGGCCGATCAGGAAGATGACGCGTTCCTTGAGCAGACGCGAGTAGATGTCATAGGCACGTTCGCCGCGGGCGGACTGCTCGATAACCATCGGGACCAGGCCGCCTGCGGCCTGGATGTCAGAGCTCTGCTGATAAAAAGAATTGCGGGACATGTCTCGCAGTCACTCCCAAATAGTTATGTCTTGAATACGCATAAGCCAGCGCGAAGGCTGGCTTATGGTGTGTATTTCTTACCGCAGAACAATCAATCGGCTTGTGGAGCTTCCACCGGCTTGACCGCTTCTTCGTAAGAGACCGCTTTATCGGTCACGCTAGCTTTCTGCAGAACAGTATCCACAACTTGTTCTTCCAGCACAACCGAACGGACTTCGTTCAGTTGCTGCTCGTTCTTGTAGTACCAGGACACGACTTGCTCAGGCTCCTGATAGGCCGAGGCCATTTCCTGGATCAGCTCGCGAACACGGGCTTCGTCAGGCTTGAGTTCGAACTGCTTGACCACTTCGGCCACGATCAGGCCCAGCACGACGCGGCGCTTGGCTTGTTCTTCGAACAGTTCGGCAGGCAGTTGGTCCGGCTTGATGTTGCCGCCGAACTGCTGGACGGCCTGCACGCGCAGACGGTTGACTTCGTTGTCCAGCAGAGCTTTCGGCACTTCGATCGGGTTGGAGGCCAGCAGACCGTCCATGACCTGGTTCTTGACCTTGGACTTGATGGCCTGGCGCAGTTCACGCTCCATGTTCTTGCGAACTTCGGCGCGGAAACCTTCCAGACCGGTTTCCTTGATGCCGAACTGGGCAAAGAACTCTTCGTTCAGCTCAGGCAGTTTCGGCTCGGAAACGCTGTTGACGGTAACGGTGAACTCGGCGGCTTTGCCGGCCAGGTCCAGGTTCTGGTAGTCCTCAGGGAAGGTCACGTTCAGGACGCGCTCTTCACCGGCCTTGGCGCCGACCAGGCCATCTTCGAAGCCCGGGATCATACGGCCGGAGCCCAGCACCAACTGGGTAGCCTTGGCGGAACCGCCGGCGAACACTTCACCGTCGACCTTGCCGACGAAATCGATGTTCAGCTGGTCTTCGTTCTGGGCAGCGCGATCGGCCACTTCGAAACGGGTGTTCTGCTTGCGCAGAATGTCCAGCATCTTGTCCAGGTCGGCATCCGTTACGTCAGCGCTCAGGCGCTCGACGGCGATGGACTCGAAACCGGCAACGGTGAACTCAGGGAACACTTCGAACGTAGCGACGAATTCCAGGTCCTTGCCTTTTTCCAGCACTTTAGGCTCGACGGACGGTGCGCCGGCCGGATTCAGTTTCTGCTCGACCACCGCTTCGTAGAACGAAGACTGGATGACGTCGCCCACGGCTTCCTGACGCGCATCAGCTTCGTAACGCTGACGGATCACGCTCATCGGCACTTTGCCTGGGCGGAAACCTGGGATTTTGGCCTTTTGGGCAGTCTGCTGCAGACGCTTGTTGACCTGAGTCTCGATGCGCTCAGCCGGCACGGTGATGCTCATGCGGCGCTCAAGAGCAGAAGTATTTTCAACAGAAACTTGCATGGATATTCCTCGTTGCACAGACGTTGGCCGGGCGTTTCCGACCCCAGAATCAAGGGCATGCATTCTAGTAGGTCAAACTCAAGAAGTCACCCTACTGAAAACACGCAGGAAACAAGCGCCGAATTTAGAAACAGGACAATTGAAGCCGCCCTGCCCGAGTTGCAAATACAGCTGATCAGCCCGAGGCTCTGGGACGACGCTTCTATATATAGAGGCGCAGCCCCCGAGCACAGAACGCCAAGCCCCATCAGGAGACAGACGGCGCACCTCGCATCATCAAGAAACACAATGACCCGCAGCCGACCGCTGCGCGCCCCTCCGCAATCAGAACAGGCGATCAAGCACAAAAACCATGAAAACAAAAACGGCGCAGCCCTTTTCAGGTACTGCGCCGTTTTCTGCTATTTAAATAGCGACTTGTATGGTGCGGACGGAGAGACTCGAACTCTCACACCTTGCGGCGCTGGAACCTAAATCCAGTGTGTCTACCAATTCCACCACATCCGCGTAGCAAGCTTTTAAAGCAAAGGCGCCAGACTGTTAAATCTGGCGCCTTTCTAGAATATGGGGTGGACGATGGGGATCGAACCCACGACAACGGGAGTCACAATCCCGTGCTCTACCAACTGAGCTACGCCCACCATATTACCTTGTTGCCTTACTTGTGCCAAAGCTGCCTAATTGGCGCACCCGGCAGGACTCGAACCTGCGACCATCCGCTTAGAAGGCGGATGCTCTATCCAGCTGAGCTACGGGCGCCTTTTTAATCTGTATTCTTGGACGATTACAAACTAAGTGCTTTCAGTTTCACCGAGCTGAAACAACCAACTCCGCTCAACCTTCTTAACCAGTGCTAGGCTGTGCCCGACAAGTGCGACGAATGTTATAGACGGCCTGATAGGTCGTCAACTCTTTTTTAAAAAAAATTCATTTAATTAAAGGGGTTAGGGGAATTTGCAGACCAAGCGCCTTTGCCCTCACGCCCTGGCATGCGAGAATGCGTGCTCTTTTTTTCCCCTCTCGATGGTTAACCACGCGCAATGACTGCACAACTTATCGACGGCAAATCGATCGCCGCCAGCCTGCGCCAGCAGATCGCCCAACGAGTCACCGAGCGCCGCCAGCAAGGCCTGCGCACGCCCGGCCTTGCGGTGATCCTGGTCGGCAGCGATCCTGCCTCTCAGGTTTATGTCTCGCACAAGCGTAAAGACTGTGAAGAGGTCGGCTTCCTTTCCCAGGCCTACGACCTGCCTTCCGAAACCACTCAGCAAGCGTTGGCCGATCTGATCGATCGCCTGAACGACGACCCGAACATCGACGGTGTGCTGCTTCAATTGCCACTGCCTGAACACCTTGACGCCTCCAGGCTCCTGGAACGTATCCGCCCGGACAAAGATGTCGACGGTTTCCATCCTTATAACGTCGGCCGTCTGGCCCAGCGCATCCCGTTGCTGCGCCCCTGCACTCCCAAAGGCATCATGACGCTGCTGGAAAGCACCGGCGTGGACCTCTACGGTCTGGATGCCGTGGTGGTGGGTGCATCCAATATCGTTGGCCGCCCGATGGCGATGGAACTGCTGCTGGCCGGCTGCACCGTCACCGTGACCCACCGCTTTACCAGAGACCTGGCCGGCCATGTCGGTCGTGCGGACCTGGTGGTAGTAGCCGCTGGCAAGCCTGGCCTGGTGAAAGGCGAGTGGATCAAAGAAGGCGCCATCGTCATCGACGTGGGCATCAACCGCCAGGATGACGGCAAGCTGGTAGGCGACGTGGTGTACGAGACCGCCCTGCCCCGCGCTGGCTGGATCACTCCGGTGCCCGGCGGTGTCGGCCCGATGACCCGAGCCTGCCTGTTGGAAAACACGCTGTATGCGGCAGAGACACTGCATAGCTGATACCCGCCCTTGAAGCCTGGTCTCTTGCCCGGTGGGAGCGAGCCTGCTCGCGATAGCTTGGGTCCAGCCAACGTCTATGTTGGCTGACACACCGTTATCGCGAGCAGCCTCGCTCCCACCGTTGTTTCGGGCGCCAGGTATTCCCCGCATTAAACTTTATTTATTCAGCCGCCCCGTCGGTACAGGCGGGTAGCACTGTTGTCGCCCATACTCCTAGAATGCGACGTTTTTTAAAGTCGTTGCTCAACGGCACCTTCAACTCTATCCGAGTGCACTCGCGTGAAAATCCGTCTTTCGATCCTCAGCCTGTTTTTCGCTTTCACAGGTATCTTCATCACGCAGAATATCAACGCTCAGGAAACCATCGCGCCCCCAAGAGACACATCAAAGCTGCAAGTTGCCTCGGGCAGCGCGATCCTGCTCGACCTGCAGACGGACAAGGTTGTCTATTCAAGCAATCCGGATGTGGTAGTGCCCATCGCTTCGGTGACCAAGCTGATGACGGGCCTGGTAGTACTGGACGCCAAGCAGAACCTGGATGAGTACATATCCATGACCATCGCCAACACGCCCGAAATGAAAGGCGTGTTTTCCCGGGTCAAGCTCAACAGCGAACTGTCGCGCCGGGACGTGTTGCTGATTGCCCTGATGTCATCGGAAAACCGCGCAGCCGCCAGCCTGGCCCATCACTACCCGGGCGGCTACGCGGCGTTCATCGCGGCTATGAACGCCAAGGCAAAAGCCCTGGGCATGACCAGCACCCACTACGTCGAGCCCACCGGCCTGTCGATTCACAACGTCTCCACCGCCCGCGACCTGACCAAACTGCTGATCGCCGCGCGCAAATATCCGTTGTTGAGTGAATTGAGTACCACCAAGGAAAAGACTGTCACGTTCCGCAAGCCTGTCTACAGCCTGGGTTTTCGTAACACCGACCACCTGGTGCACAAGGCCAACTGGGATATCCAGCTGACCAAGACCGGTTTCACGAACGAAGCCGGCCACTGTCTGGTGCTGGTGACCAAAATGAACAATCGGCCGATGGCATTGGTCATCCTCGATGCTTTCGGCAAGTACACCCATTTCGCCGACGCCAGCCGGATTCGAAGCTGGGTCGAAACCGGTAAGAGTGCCAGCGTTCCGGCAGTGGCCCTTCAATACAAGGCGGCAAAGAATCTCAAGAGCCGCCAGAGCGGTGTGGTGGAAGCTTCCAAATAACCCGTCGTGGTCATTAGGGAACATAGATAACCCGTGGCGAGGGAGCTTGCTCCCGCTGGGCTGCGCAGCAGACCCATTATTTGAGCGCTTCGCACTCAGGCGGGAGCAAACTCCCTCGCCACAGGTTCAGCGTCCCTCAACGAAAAGTGAGACGACCCGTCGGGCTTTTTTCGGGATCAAGGCTTCAGGTCGCCAAGCGGATCATGGGCCTTGGATTTCTCCCGCTCTTCTTTCTCATCCAACGGCGCCTTGGCCGGGCCTACCGGATCGACCTGTGGATCATCGAGATCCGGCGAGTCCGGATCGAACCCCAGATCATCGCCGGAAGAATGCTCGGAAGAGTGTGGACCCTTGGGTGTATCGGACTGTGCCATGCTTGCCTCCTCGAATCACGACCTGGAAACGCCAGGCCCTGATCGTCAGAGCCTCGGCCGTGGTGACTCGTGCCCGACAAGTGACGAACGGGGGCGCAGCATCAATGGGCTGCACCCAATGCATGAGTCGCCCGCGCAGCTGCTTGTTCCTGCCCTGCCCCCGCCAGATCCTGGGCAGCTTTCAACCAGCGCTGTGAGTCGACATTGGCCGGAAGTTGCGTGGGGCGCTGGAGCAATACCGCCCAGCCACCTGCGCTGGTGAAGGCTGACTCGAATGCAGCAAAGCTCAGCAATTGACGGCGATTCATGCCCGAACGCAGCAACACCGTCTGCTTCTGACGGTTGTAGCCGGCAACGATCCCATACCGCGGCTCTGCCCAGAATGCCGAACCGTCGATATAGCGCACAAGGACGGGATAACCGGCTGCAACCTGCTCAAGCAGCGCCGGTAATTTGTTGTCGAGGGGATACACCACCAACCCGTAATCGCGCGCAACGGTTTGCATGGTGCGTTGCAGATCCGCTTCGCCGCCCGGCAGGTGCAATGATTTCTCCAGCAACCCCGGCGTAATCACCGTGCCTTGCAAGGTCAGCAAGGCGGCCAGTGATTGCGGGGCACCCTGGTACATCTCGCCTCGATAGAAAGGCACGCTGTTGAGCTCCACCCGTTCGGGCAGGCGCTGGATCTGCGGCGACACGCTGCCCGCGCAACCCGCCAGGGTCGCGAGACAGGTCGTCGCCAGTACCAGTGATCGAAAAGAGGAAATTCCCGGCAACATGATGACTCTCTTGTACAGGCACCTGACATCCGAGCCAGGCTTGGGGGGTCGATCATAAGACGCTCACCGGCTCGGGTATAGCCTTAAACAACAGTCCCAGGGCTTTAATAGAACAAAGCGGTCCGCTGTCGATGCAGGCGAACGACTACCTGCAACACTGGAGCGACTAGACTGTCCATTGTACTGAGTGCGTTGTCCCGAACCGGGATAAAAAGGAGGCACAGATGAGCCTGACCTCGACAATCCTGATGCTGATATTCGGCTGGCTGAGTGTAGCGACCGCCATGCTGTGGGGTGTGCTGCGGATTGCCCGGCGCCATCATCACGCGCCATCCGTCGGATCGAATAAAACCGTGAAAACCGCCCGGCGCCACGTCGCCGCGCACTGACCCAGAACTCTTTATTTCTCAAAAAAAAACCGCCCGGGCATCGACCCGGGCGGCTTCTGTCTGCCTCGAATCAAGCGTTGTCAGACAGCGCCTTCTGCTTCGCACGGCGCGACAGCATGTTCAGCACTTCGATTGCCGCCGAGAACGCCATGGCCGCGTAGATGTAGCCTTTAGGCACATGGGCACCAAAACCTTCGGCGATTAGCGTCATGCCGATCATGATCAGGAAGCCCAGGGCCAACATGACCACCGTCGGGTTATCGTTGATGAACTTGGCCAACGGTTCGGCGGCCAGCAGCATTACCATAACCGACACCACCACGGCGATGATCATGATCGGCAAATGCTCGGTCATGCCGACGGCGGTGATGATGCTGTCGATGGAAAACACCAGGTCGAGCATCAGGATCTGGCCGATGGCGGCGGCAAAGCCCAAGGACACGCCAGAGGTGGCGGTTTTCGGATCATTCGGCGCCGGGTCCATGCTGTGATGGATTTCCGTGGTGGCTTTCCACAGCAGGAACAGGCCGCCGGCGATCAGGATCATGTCCTTCCAGGAGAACGCCTGGCCCAGGATATCGATCACAGGCTCGGTCAACTGCACGATGAAGGCAATGGTGCTCAACAAACCCAGACGCAGGATCAATGCCATACCGATACCGATCCGCCGCGCCTTGGCGCGATGCTGTTCGGGCAATTTGTTGGTCAGGATCGAGATGAAGATCAGGTTATCGATGCCGAGCACGATTTCCATGACGACCAGGGTAGCCAGGGCAATCCACGCGGTGGGGCTGGCGGCGAGCTGTAAAAGATAATCCATGGGTCAGTCCTGACAGATGTAATGCGTTAGAGAGTCTGGGTGGAGGGCTCGGATTCGTCGGCTTCGTCAGCCGGCTTTTTCTCGGGCTTGATCAGCCCGCCCGTGGCTTCGCTGAGGGCCTGTTCCGCCGCTTTATGAGTGTCATCGATGGCTTGTTTGGCGGTTTCGGCCGCCTGCCCCATCAGTTGCTGGGCACTTTTTTCCGCTTGGTCGCAGCCTGCCAAGGTCATTGAAGCCGTGGCCAGCAAAGCGGCCAGTCCTAAAGATTTATAGGTCATGAAAAAGCTACCTCTCAACGCGAGTTAGAGGGGCACGGAAGATGGCCCATCAGTGGCAGGCATTCTAGGGAGGAGAATACTTCAGGAAAATTCGTATTTTTGGCGGTTATACTTCGTCTTTTACGAACTGACGTGACCTCATGCTCAATTACCGGCAATTGCATTATTTCTGGGTGGTGGCGAAGACGGGCAGCATCGTGCGAGCCTGCGAGCAACTGAACCTGACACCACAAACCATCAGCGGACAGATTTCGCTGTTCGAACAGACCTATAACATCAAACTGTTTCGTCGCGTCGGGCGGCAGTTGGAGCTGACCGAGGCCGGCCGTCAGACGCTGCCCTACGCCGAACACATGTTCCAGCTGGGCGGCGAGCTGGAGCTGATGCTGCGGGCCCAGCCCAACGAGCAGCAGACGCTGTTCCGGGTCGGCGTGGCGGACGTGGTGCCCAAGTCCATCGTCTATCGGCTGCTGGCGCCGACCATGGAGTTAAGCGAACCGCTGCGCATCACCTGTCGCGAGGACAAACTGGAACGGTTGCTGGCGGACCTGGCGATCCAGCGTCTGGACCTGGTGATTTCCGACAGCCCGATGCCAACCCACCTGGACATCAAGGGCTACAGCCAGAAGCTGGGAGAATGCGGGATCAGCTTTTTTGCCACCGGTGCGCTGGCCAACCGCTACGGGCAAGGCTTCCCTCGTGGTCTCAACGACGCGCCACTATTGGTCCCCGGGCCTGAAACAGTCGTGGGCAGCCGCCTGCAACGCTGGTTCGCCGAGCAGCAGATCCAACCCCGTATCGTCGGTGAATTCGACGACAGTGCCTTGATGCAGGCGTTCGGTCAGTCAGGCAGCGGGATCTTCATCGGCCCGAGCGTGATCGCCGAAGAGGTGACGCGCCAGTACGGCGTCGAGGTGATCGGGCAGACCGACGCCGTACGCGAGTCTTTCTATGCCATCTCGGTAGAACGCAAGGTCAGCCATCCAGGCATCGTGGCGATTGCCGAAGGGGCGCGTCGCGAACTGTTCAGCGCCTAGCCCTCGACACAGCTTGCGCGAGGCTTGAAGGTCATCAGCAACAGCGCCAGCAGGATCGACACCAGGATAAACCCCGCGGCAGCGAAACCGACGCTACCAAGGCCCAGGGTATCGATCACCCGGCCACCGACCATCGCTCCCAGGCCGATCCCCAGGTTGGCACCGGCAATGTTCAACGAAGCGGCAAACGCCGGGGCCTCGGGAGCCGCCTTCATCAACCGCACATGGCTGACCAGAAACAACGCAGCCTGGGTCACGCCCCAGACACCCATCGCTGCCGCCAGCCCGAGGGCCGAGTGAATGCTCGGCACCAGCGCCACCATGCCGCCGATCATGAACAGGCAGAACACCATCGACGCAATCAGCGGATGCCGGTCCACCGCACGGCCGCCCAGGGAATTGCCCACCAGCCCCACGGCGCCAAAGCCCATCAGGCACCAGCCCACCAGCGTACCGTCGAATCCGGCGAGACGCTCGAGGATGTCCGCCAGGTAGGTGTAGGCGGTGAACATGCCGCTGAACACCAGGATCGATAACAGCACGTGGCCTTGCATCAACGGGCTGCGCAAAATCTTGAATTGCGAACGGAAACTCACCTGCTGTTGATGCAGGTTGGTTTTCGGCAAGTAAATGAACAGCAGCAACGCCTTGGCGAACGCAATGATCGCCAGAATCGCGAAAGCGCTGCGCCAGCCGAACGCATCGGAGATCAGCGTGCCCACCGGAATGCCGAATACCGTCGCGCAGACGATGCCAAAGCCGATCCGGGCGATGGCACGGCCGGCGTATTCCGGCCCGACGATGTCCACCGCCGTTTCACTGGCGAGTGCCCAGAACACCGGCAGCCCAAGAGCGGGTACCAACCGGGCGACCGCCATCACCCAGATGTTGGGCGCGAATGTCGCCAGCAGATTGGCGAGCCCGAACATCACCAGCACACTGATAAACAACTTGCGCCGCTCGACGCGCGCGAAGAAAGCCGTCAGGAATGGTCCGAACGCCGCCACGGTAAACGCGAACAACGTCACCAACAGCCCGGCCTGCGGGATGCTGACTTGCAAATCACGGGCGATGGAAGGCAACAGGCCGACGATGATGAATTCCGTGGTCAGCACGGTGAAGCCGGCAGCCGACAACAGGAAAATGGGTAACAACATGCAAAACTCCAGCAAAACGACAACACCAGCGTTCTAGCCCTGGGGCCCGCTGGCGGAAGATAAGTGAGAGGGACACAGCCTAACAGAATGCCTGCACCGGACAAAAGCGCAGTCATCCGGGTGACCCATCGTCACAGGTCCGTCAGATCTTTTACCGGGCTGTGTTAAAGTCGGCGCCCTGCAAACGCCGTACTTCTCGGTCTCCTCATGTGGCCTGCCCGCTTGTTGCCCTGATCCGTTGACCGTCGCACACAATAAAACCCGAGATGCCGATATGACCGCTTTATCCCCTTCTCTTCTTCAACGTCTTAAACGCACCGGCCTGGTGACGCAGATCGTCATCGGCCTGGTCATTGGCATTGCCCTGGCCTGGCTGGCGCCCGAGGTGGCGAAGTCCACCGCGTTCATCGGCAAGGTCTTCGTGTCCGCGCTCAAGGCCGTGGCGCCAATCCTGGTCTTCGTGCTGGTGATGGCGTCGATTGCCAACCACAAGCACGGCCAGGAAACCCACATCCGGCCGATCCTGTTCCTGTATCTGCTGGGTACTTTCGCCGCAGCGGTGGTCGCGGTCGTTGCCAGTACGCTGTTTCCCTCCAGCCTGGTGCTGTCTACCCAGGATGTCGCCGTCACTGCCCCGGGTGGCATCAGCGAGGTGCTGCAAAGCCTGTTGCTCAGCGTGGTGGATAACCCGGTGCGCGCACTGATCGATGGTAACTTCATCGGCATCCTGGCCTGGGCCATCGGCATGGGCATTGCCATTCGTCACGCAGGGCAGACCACGCGCTCGGTGCTGGGAGATCTGTCCGAGGGCGTGACCGTGATCGTACGGCTGGTCATCAGCTTCGCCCCCTTGGGGATCTTCGGGTTGGTGGCTTCAACCCTCGCCACGTCCGGCTTCGGCGCCCTGCTCGGCTACCTGCACCTGCTCACGGTGCTGATCGGCTGCATGCTGTTCGTCGCGCTGGTGGTCAACCCGCTGATCGTGTTCTGGAAGCTGCGTCGCAACCCCTACCCGCTGGTGTTCACTTGCCTGCGCGAGAGCGGCATCACGGCATTCTTCACCCGCAGTTCGGCGGCGAACATCCCGGTGAACCTGGAACTGAGCAAGCGCCTGGGCCTGCACGAAGACACTTATTCGGTATCGATCCCACTGGGCGCGACCATCAACATGGCCGGCGCCGCCATCACCATTACCGTGTTGGCCCTGGCGGCGGTGCACACCTTGGGCATCGCGGTGGACGTGCCGACGGCCGTGCTACTGAGCGTAGTCGCAGCCATTTGCGCTTGCGGTGCCTCCGGCGTGGCCGGGGGTTCGCTGTTGCTGATTCCGCTGGCGTGCAGCCTGTTCGGCATCCCCAGTGAAATCGCCATGCAGGTGGTCGCGGTGGGTTTCATCATCGGCGTATTGCAGGACTCGGCGGAGACTGCCTTGAATTCGTCCACCGACGTGCTGTTCACAGCGGCGGCTTGCTTGGGTGAGGAGCAGAAGCTCGCGCGTACGGCTTGATCATCGCGTCGCCTGTACCGCCGTCATCGCGAGCAGGCTCGCTCCCACAGGGGTTCCAGGGTGAATGCGAATCCTGAGACTACCCAGGAAACAGTGTGGGAGCGGGCTTGCTCGCGAAAGCAATAGACCAGACAAAATCGCATTGCCTGACACGCCGTCATCGCGAGCAGGCTCGCTCCCACAGGGGATCTATGTGGAAGCAAATCCTGGAACCAACCAGGAACCCATGTGGGAGCGAGCCTGCTCGCGATAGCGGCGGTACATTCAGCGACAATGCATCAGACAAAAAGAAGCCCGGAACGGTGCAAACCGTCCCGGGCTTTTTCACATCGGCGTGATCAGAACGCGCCCATGTAGTCCCGCTTGCCCACTTCCACGCCGTTGTGACGCAGCAACGCGTAGGTGGTGGTGACGTGGAAGAAGAACTGCGGCAGGCCGTAGGTCAGCAAGTAATTCTGGCCAGTGAAGCGCTTCTCCTTCGGCGTGCCCGGACGGGTGACGATCTCGATACCCTCCTTGCCATCGATCTGCGCCGGGCTGATGCCTTCGATGAAAGCCAGCACCTTGGCGATCAGCGCTTGCAGTTCGGCGAAAGTGGTTTCGCTGTCGTCATACTTTGGCACTTCGATCTCGGCCAGACGCGCCGAAACGCCCTTGGCGAAGTCCACGGCAATCTGCACCTGGCGCACCAGCGGGAACATGTCCGGGTACAGCCGCGCTTGCAGCAGAGCGTTCGGCTCGATGTTCTTCGCGGTGGCGTGGGCCTCGGCCTTGTTCAGCACGTCGCTCATAGCGTTGAGCATCTGTTTGAAGACCGGAACGGAAGCAGCGTACAGGGAAATAGTCATGGCAATCTCGTGCAAGTGACAGGAAAGGACAATCGAACGGAGGCGATTATAGCCACGGCGGGTTACGCAGCTTGTCTTTTATTGCGCAAGGATTAGGCTAGGCGGCTTCCACAGCATAGGGAACGCGCGATGACCATCGAAGAACCAAGCCAGGCCGCAGAACCACGGCTCAATAGCACGGAAATTCGCATCCTGGGCGCCCTGGTCGAAAAACAGGCGACCAATCCCGAGACCTACCCGCTGACCCTCAATGCCCTGGTCCTGGCCTGCAACCAGAAGACCAGCCGCGAACCGGTGATGAACCTCAACCCCGGCCAGGTCGGCCAGAGCCTGCGGGCGCTGGAAGGTCGCGGTTTTACCCGGCTGGTGATGGGCAGCCGCGCCGACCGCTGGGAACATCGGCTCGACAAGGCTCTGGAGCTGGTGCCGGCCCAGGTGATCCTGATGGGCCTGCTGTTCCTGCGCGGCCCGCAAACGGTCAATGAGCTGCTGACCCGTAGCGGTCGGATGCACGACTTCGAGGATGCCGAACAAGTGGTGCACCAGCTTGAACGACTGATTGCCCGCGGCCTGGCGCTCCTGGTGCCGCGCCAGGCCGGCCAGCGTGAAGACCGCTATGTGCACGCCATGGGCGACCCGGCGGACATCGAAGCGATCCTCACCGCCCGCCAGCACCCCACCGAACGCCATTCCGGCGGTGGCGTCTCGCTGGAGCGCTTCGAAGAGCTCGAAGCGCGGATTGCCGCATTGGAAGAGCGGCTGGCACGACTGGAATAGCGCCTACGCGGGCCGGGCAAACGCCACGGCTTTTTCAAACTGCTCCAGGCTTGGACGCACCCCGGTGTACAGCACGAACTGCTCCAGGGCCTGGATCGCGATCACTTCCAGCCCGGTGATGACTCGCTTGCCTTCGGCCCGGGCGCGCACGATCAACGGCGTTTCCGGCGGAATCGCCACCACGTCGAACACCGTTTCGGCGGCAGCGATGGCTTCAGGGGAGAACGCCAGCTGATCGGCCTCCGGCCCGCCGGTCATGCCGATCGGCGTGACGTTGACCAGCATCCGGGGCCGCGTCTCTCCCAACTCGGCTTGCCATTCGTAACCCAGGGACTTGGCCAGGGCCCGTCCAGTGGTTTCGTTGCGCGCCACGATCAAGCCGTTCTTGTAGCCACCATCGCGCAAGGCACTGGCCACGGCCTTGGCCATGCCGCCGCTGCCGCGCAGGGCAAAGCTTGTGTCCTGGGGCACCGCGTGAGTCTCAAGCAACTGGGCAACAGCGATGTAATCGGTGTTGTAAGCCTTCAAATGGCCGTCGGTGTTGACGATGGTGTTGATGGACTGGATGGCTGCGGCGGAAGGATCCAGCTCGTCGACCAGTGCGATGCAGGCTTCCTTGAACGGCATCGAGACCCCGCAGCCGCGAATGCCCAGCGCGCGAATACCTCGGACTGCACCCGGCAGGTCCTGACTGCTGAAGGCCTTGTAGTAGAAATTCAGACCCATCTGCTCATACAAGTGATTATGAAACCGCAGGCCGAAATTGCCGGGACGCCCCGAGAGTGACATGCACAGCTGCGTGTCTTTGTTGGGATTGATTTGCATGTTGGTTCCTTGCGTTCACTTTCGGACAGACGGAAGCACCGCCCCCACAGACCTTACACAATATTTACCCAACGGCGTGGCAAATCCTGGGAAAATCGCGGTCATAGCAAGTAACCCCGCGGCCCTCATCGGGTCTGTTGCAGACCACAGGCGCCGGGGCCGGAACGAGGAACAAGCCATGAAGCGTAAACTTCCCTTAATCGCCCTGCTCGTGGGGGCACTCGCGGTCACCGGCCAGGCTAGCGCCCATGGCCGTGGTGGTTGGGAGGGGCCCGCCGTGTTTGGTGCCATCGTCGGTTCGGCCATCGTCGGCTCAGCCATCATCAACCGTGATCGGCCGGTGTACGTGCAGCAACAACCGGTCTACGTCCAGCCGCAGCCGGTCTATGTGCAACAACCACCGCCGGTCTACTACCAGCCGCAGCCGGTGTACGTGGAGCAACCGATATACTACCGCCCGGCGCCGGTGTATTACGGGCCGCCACGGGGCTACTACTACGGCCCGCCTCGCGGTCATTACGGTCGCTGGTAACGCGCCTTTTATGTGACATAAAAAAACAGCCTGTGATCCTCGATCACAGGCTGTTTTTCATTCTGCACTTGGAAATACCTGTGGGAGCGAGCCGACTCGCTCCGACAGGTTTAGACATGCTTGCTGCCTTTGAGCCGCACAGGG
>NZ_JBKGGX010000030.1:0-64936 GCF_052041925.1 Pseudomonas sp. SMN5 | reverse complement strand
TAAAGCCACGGGCGGTAATTTCGAGAACTTGGTTCCGAGCACCACGCCTGCGGTCACCGCGGTTACCGATACCGTCGACAACACCACCGTCAGCATCAGTGGCAGCACTTCGGTCACCGAAGGCCAGACCGCCACGTACACGGTCAGCCTGACGAACCCGGCCCAAACCGAAGTCACGGTCAAGATCGTCTACAGCGGCACCGCCGCCGACGGTTCGGACTTCACCGGCGTCTATACCGTGAAAATTCCGGCCAACGCCACCAGCGCCACCTTCAACGTGGCGACGCTGGACGACAAGATCACCGAAGGCACCGAAAACTTCGTGGTCAAGGTCGATTCGGCCACTGGCGGCAACTTCGAGCACCTGGCGGTCAGCGGCACCAACGGCAGCGTCAGCACCTCGATCATCGACAACGATGCAGCGCCGGTCCTTGACCTGGACGCCAACAACTCCAGCGGCAAGACCGGCGCCGATTACCAGGTCACTTTCACCGAAGGCACCGCCGGCCCTGGCGTATCCATCGCTGATACGGACCTGAAAATCACCGACCCGGACAGCACCATGCTGACCGGCGCAACCATCGTGCTGACCAACCGTCAGCCCGGCGATGCGCTGAACCTGGGCAACAGCGTCAATGGCATCAGCATCAACGCCAACAGCACCAACGGCACGGTCACGCTGACCCTGTCGGGCAACGCGACGCTGGCTGACTACATGCAGCAGATCAAGAACATCACGTTCATCAACAACAGCGAAGACCCGAGCACCGTACCGCGCATCATCACCGTGACGGTGACCGATGGCACCAGCTACTCCAATACCGCCACCACCACGGTGAATGTGGTCGGAGTCAACGATGCGCCGGTGGCTACCGGTGGCGCTGTAACCGGCACCGAAGACACCGCGCTGGTGCTCGGCTGGTCTACCTTCGGCGTGAGTGATGTGGACAGCTCCGCCGCCAACCTGGGCGTGAAAATTACCGGCCTGCCGGCTGACGGCAAGTTGCAGTACCTGGACGGTGCGACCTGGAAGGATGTGGCCAACAACCAGACCTTCACCAAAGCGGACATCGACGCCGGCAAGCTGCGCTTCACCCCTGACGCCAACGAATCCGGCGCCAATGGCAACCCGGCCGGCGTGGGCGATCAGAAGGCCGACTACGCCCAGATCAGCTTCCAACCGACCGACGGCCAGACGCTGGGCAATACCGGTACCGTGAAGATCGACATCACTCCGGTCGCCGATGCGCCGAGCCTCAACGTGGCCGGCAATGCCGTGACCTCCACCGGGCTGATCAAGGAAGTCTGGACCGGCCTGTCGGGCCTGGGCACCGATGGCAGCGGCGCGCCGTCCGGCACGCTCAAGTCAGTGATAGACGCTGCCGGTACGCCAAACAGCAGCGGCACCGTGACCAACGTGCAGTCCGACAGCAACGTGAACCCGGGCACCGCCTCGAAAACCTCGGGCCTGATGTACCTTGAAGCGGGCAAAACCTACACCTTCAGCGGCACCGGCGACGACAGCCTGCTGGTGACCGTCGGCGGCAAGGACGTGGCGGCGATCACCTGGGGCGCCGGTGGCAAGTTGAACGGTTCGTTCACACCGACCACCAGCGGCTACTACACCCTGGACATCTACCACCACAACCAGACCGGCCCAGGCAGCTATGACGTGAACCTGTCGGTCAACGGCAGCGCTCCCGTGGACCTGAGCAGTGCCGGCGTGCCGCTGTACACCGGCGTGGCCGACCTGGCGAATGCCGGCGTGACTGTCTCCGATCTGCACGGCAGCAACGGCGAAGGCTACTACGACGGCTACAAGCTCAACGAGGGCGCCGAAGGCACCAGCGTTCACCTGTCGAAGATCACCACGGCCCTGACCGACACCGACGGCTCCGAAAGCCTGAGCGTGAAGATCGGCGGCATCCCGGAAGGCAGCGTCCTGAGCGACGGCGCCGGCCATACCGCGACCGTGGGCAGCAACGGCGAAGCATCGGTCACCGGTTGGAACCTGGGCAGCCTGACCCTGACGCCACCGTCCTACTACAACGGCCAGTTCAACTTGACCGTGACCTCGACTTCCACCGAAGCGCTTGGCGGCTCGGCCACCAGCACCGCGCAAATCCCGGTGACCGTGTACCCGGCGACCTACAACGCCGTGACCGCGACATCCGCCGACGACACCGTGACGGGCACCGATGGCAATGACATCATCGTTGCCGACATCGGCGGCCTGACCGTGGTGCCGGGCGTCAACTACAACATCGCCTTCATGGTCGACAGCTCCGGCAGCATGAGCTCGTCGTCCGTGACCGCCGCCAAGAACTCGTTGACCTCGGTGTTCAATACGCTCAAGCAGAGCATGGGCAGCAACTCCGGGACGGTGAACATCTTCCTGGCGGATTTCGACACCCAGGTGAACAAGTCCGTTGCGGTGAACCTCAACGACCCGAACGCGCTGACGCTGCTCAAGTCCGTGCTCGACTCGATGGTCTCCGGCGGCAGTACCAACTACGAAGACGTGTTCAAGACCACCGCGAACTTCTTCAACAGCACCCTGGCCAAGAACAATATCGACGCGAAGAACCTGACGTACTTCATCACCGACGGCCAGCCGAACCTCTACCAGGCCGGCGAACAGACGAACCCGACACTGTACGGCACCGTCAAGCTCGATGACGTCCTGAGTGCGGCCAACTATACGGTCGGCAAGTACTACACCCAGACGATCGACAGTACCCATAAGTACACCATCTACGAAGACGGTGAGATGTACCTGTCGACCAAAAACGGCAAGTACTGGAATGACAGCTATGTCGGCACGGTGCACGCCGAGGGCAACGGCACGTTCGAGTTCTCCTACCTGAGTGACAGCGGCTCGGCCGCAGCGGGCTCGACCGCCAGCTTTACCCTGCTGAAAAGTCTGAGCAACGTCGAGGCCATCGGCCTGAACAATGGTGTGACCCTGGCTGACCTCAAGCCGTACGACTCGGACCAGACGCCACAAACCAACATTGACCCCAAGGACCTGGCGAACTCGATCATCGGCCACACCGAAGCGACGATGCCCGGCGCCGACACGGTCAACGGCGGTAGCGGCAACGACATCCTGTTCGGCGACCTGGTGAGTTTCAACGGCGTGGCCGGCGAAGGCTACCAGGCCATCCAGGCGTTCGTGGCCCAGCAGAACGGCGTGGACGTCAGCAAGGTCAGCACCAGCAACGTGCACCAGTACATCACCGAGCACTACACCGCGTTCGATGTGTCCGGCGCCCACGATGGCAACGACACGCTGTTGGGCGGTGGCGGCAATGACATTATCTTCGGCCAGGGCGGCAACGATTTGCTCGACGGTGGCAAAGGCAATGACATCCTGCTCGGCGGCACGGGCAACGACACGCTGATCGGCGGCCAGGGCAATGACACCCTGATCGGTGGTCTGGGTGGCGACACCTTTGTCTGGAAGTCCGGCGACACCGGAACTGATGTGATCAAGGATTTCAAGGCCGCTGACGGCGACCGGATCGACCTGCGGGATTTGTTGCAGGGCGAAAGCGGCAGCACCATCGACCACTTCCTGAAGATCAGTACGGTCGATGGCGTGTCGTCGCTGCAAGTCAGCAGCTCCGGCCAGTTCAACACCGGCAACGCCGCAGCGGCGCCGGACGTGACGATCAAGCTCGAAGGCAACAACTGGTCGAACGTCAACCTGAACTCGCTGATTGCCGGCAGTGACCCGACCATCAAGATCGATCACAACAACAGCTGAACCTGACACAAACCGTGGCGAGGGAGCTTGCTCCCGCTGGCCTGCCAAGCAGCCCTGAAAACAGGGCCGCTTCGCGCCCCAGCGGGAGCAAGCTCCCTCGCCACAATAAGTGTTCATACTCCCGCACAGTTGGCCTATGCTGCCCGGCATGACGCTGCTTTCTACATGAGGGATGCCCGATGTTTTACGTGCAACGCGATGCACAAGGCCTACTGGTGCGCGTGGAAGCCACCGCCTATACCGAGGCCACCGAAACCCTGCCGGCCGACAACCACGAGATCCAGGATTGGTTCGCCAATCAGGCAGTAGAAAACAGCCTCAAGCAGCTCAAGCAGAGCGACCTGGAAATGATCCGGGTCCTCGACGATCTGATCCAGGTCCTGACCAGCAAAGGCGTGATCCGCGTCACCGACCTGCCAGCCGCGGCCCAGGCCAAGCTGATGGACCGCAACCAGGCGCGGGAAGCCTTGGGTGGGTTGAGCCGGCTGATCGATGATGATGAGAAGGGGTTGATCTAGCCTGCGTGTTGTCTGGACTGACGCCATCGCGAGCAGGCTCGCTCCCACAGTTGGATCGGAGGAGGGTCGAGAGAGATAGGTCGGCTATTAGGCCGCTTCGCTTTTGCTTTGCTTTGCTTTGGCTTTTGATCTGCGCGCCCCGTTAACCACAAGGGCCGAACGCAGGCATTGCGTAGTGGGCATCCCGGCATGGATGCCGGGATAGCCGCGCTGGGCCATGGATGGCCCATCGCGGCGGGCCCACGGAGCAATGCCGGGGTGAGGGAACACCGAACGTAAGCGAGGTGCCCAGTGGTGGGGCAAGAGCGTTTTGCTTACTTTTGCGCTGTTCAAAAGTAAGCCGCCGTCAGGGCGGAACCCTAAGTCGCCGTTACCGCAGCAATGGATATGTACACAAAAATCCCGGCCGACTGCCAGGCCGCCATCGCGAGCAGGCTCGCTCCCACAATGGATCGAGGTACAGCCGCAAAAACAAGTCGGCTGTCAGGCCGTCTCGCGAGCAAGCTTTGCTCCCACAGGTGAAGCGCTCCAGCATCCAAGCCTTAAGCCCAGCGCCGAGGCTCCCCAACCAACTGCCCCTGCACCCCAAACAACCCCATCTCCCGAATCACCGCCAGCTCACCCTCGGTCTCCACCCGCTCGGCAATCAACGGCAGGTCGATGCTATGGGCAGCACGCTGGATGGCTTCGATGAACAGACGCTTGTCGCTCTCCTGATCGATGGCCCGGATATAGCTGCCATCGATTTTCAGATAGGCCAACCCCAGCCGAGACAGGTTGCCGATCATGCTGAACCGCCCACCAAAGCGCTGCAGGCTCAGAGAGAAGCCCAGCTCGCGCAGTTGCCGGGTCAATTGTTCCAACACCGCTTGCTCCGGCAATTGTTCTTCACCGATCTCCAGGGTCAAGCGTGGCCCGAGGTTGGAATGGGCGCGCAGGATTTCAAAGATTTTAAGGAGCGCCTGGGGATCGGCCAGGGTCGCTGAAGACAGGTTCAGCGCCAGGGATTGATCGTGCCCGGCCATTTGCCTGAGCACTTGTTCAAGCATCAGCCGGTCCAGGCGCGCGGTCCAGCCGAAACGCTCAAGCCAGGGCAGGAAGCGCCCGGCGGGGATGGTCTGGCCTTGTTCGTCCAGCAACCGCGACAGCACCTTGTAATGCAGCACCACCTGGGTGTCGTTCGCCGCCACCACCGGCTGGAAATACAGTTCGAAACGCTGGTGGCCCAGGGCCTGGTCAAGCAAGGTGTGCCAGGCATGGTGATCGTCGCCGACGGCAGTTACCGCGCTGTGATCCAGGCAGACCGGTTCACCCTGGCTCTCGGCCTGGGCCAAGGCCTGGTCGCCGAGTTGCAACACCGCCTGGGGCGAGTCGCCATGGACGAACGGTGCCAGCCCGATGGTCGCCACGGACGCGACATCCGTCGCGCCGGTGGCATGCAGGCTTGCCAATGCGGCCTCAAGGTTGTGCGCCAATTGCAACGCTTCCTCGCGCACCAGGCCGGGAGCCAACACAGCAAATTCGCCACCGCGGATGCGCGTCACCAGGTTCTGCGTTTCCGGGTAACGCGCGCTTTCACGCAGCAATTGCTCGCCCACCGCCTTGAGCAGCTGGTCGGTGCGCTGACCACCCAGTCGCTGGTTCAACCCGGCCAGGTCCTTGACTCGCAACAACAGCAGGTAACCGGAGCTGGCCTGCTCCGGGTTGCTCACCCGGGCGTTGAGCTGCATTTCGAAGTAGCGCCGGTTGGCCAGGCCCGTGAGATTGTCCTGATAGGACTCCACGCGCAGTTTCTCGCTACGCTCGGCCTGCTCCTGGAACAACGCCTTGAGCTTCTCGACCATCTGGTTCATGGCCTGCACCACGCGGCGCAGCTCCGGGGTACGCGGCAGCTCCGGCAGGCTCAGGAATTCGCGCCGGGCAATGGCGTGGGATTGATGCACCATGTAATCCAGCGGCTTGAGCTGGCGACGCAGCAGCAGGGCCCCGAGTACCGCGCTCGCAGCGCCGCACAGCAACAGCCAGCCCAGGCTGCCCAGCGCGCTCTGCCACAGTTTGGCGAGGGCGAACATCGGATGGCTGACCACCTCGACCCGCGCCGCCTGCTCCCAGCCACGGCTGACGATCGCATCGCCACCGGCCGGCTCCAGGCCGATGAGCGAGACAAACCACTGCGGCACGCTACCGGCGTCCGGGGTGCCGGTGCGCTCGACCAGGGTCTTGTCGGTCGCCACATCGACCACGCGGATGCTCGCGTAGTAGCCGCTGTCGAAAATCGAACTGACCATCAGCTCGACCATCGCCGGGTCGTCGATGTTCGGCGTCAGCGACAGCGCCAGCGCTGTGGCCGCGTCCTGGGCGTGGGAGCGCAACTGATTGACGTACTGGGCCCGCGAGCTCTCCAGGCTGACCATGAAGCTGCCGCTGAAGGCAACCACCAGGAACAGACAGATAGCGATCAACAACTGTTTGAACAAGGACATCTGAGCGCGTGCTCCTAGTTAGTCGTCTCGACCGGAAAACCTTCGGCCTGCATTTTTTTCAACACATCCTGCCACCGGGACAGGCGCTTGGTATCACCGACTTTCTTGTTGCCCTTGGCGCCCGGAAGCCACAGCCCTTCGGCATTGAAAGAGTAGACCGGCAGCAGGTCGGTCCGCTGGCTGGCCGGCAGGATGCCGTCGATCAGGCTGTCGAGTACCAGGGGCATCGCCTCGGGCGTGGCATAGTAAGTGAGCACCATATGCGCCCGGTTCTGTCGCAACGCCTTGACGTAGGTAATGCGCAGCTTGTCACTGGACACCCCGAGATGGCGCAGGCTGAAGTACTTGGCGATGGCGTAGTCTTCGCAATCCCCGGCGCCCTTCCACAAGGCCTGGATCGGGGTTTCCCAGTAATCGACCTCATGCCACAGGTCGATGTCTTCCACGTAGCGCACCTGCTTGTTGAAGAACAGGTTCACCACCTTGAGCTGCTCCAGTTCCGGGAGCTGTTTGCGAGTCGCCAACAGCTGTTGCCAGGCGTCGATCCGTTGCTGCCCTTCGCCCAGCGGCCCGTACAAGGCTTGCGCCCGCCGGCTGATCTGCCCGAAATCCCAGTCCGCCCGCAACCCGCCCAGCATGAGTCCGGCCAGCAATAATGCTGAACACAGCCAACGCAAGGACCTGAAGACAGGGTAAGGTGCAGCCAAGGGAAGTACGTCCAAAAGGGGCCGTTGGAAATTCGTTGGATGGTGAAGCCTGGCCCGGGAAAAGACAATGGCAAGGTGCAATCACCGAAGGCACGCTAAACTCTAGTTCAGGAACCGGACCCGCGAGATTTTGACGACCGGGTCATCTGTCACTAATGTTGGCATGGATCCAATCCAGGATGTTCAGCCAAGGTGCGTTGTCGTGACACAGAAGCCTAAGCCGCTCAGCACTATCCAGGTCGATGGGCCCATTGCGGCCGATCAAGCACGTTCGATCATTGAAGGGGCGCTGCGCGAGGCCATCCTCGATGGACGCCTGCCTAGCGGTACTGCCCTGCGCCAGCAGGAACTGGCCGACCTGTTCGGGGTGAGCCGCATGCCGGTGCGCGAGGCATTGCGCCAGCTCGAGGCCCAGTCATTGTTAAACGTGGTCCAGCACAAGGGTGCCGTGGTCGCTCCGCTGATCACCAACAATGCCGTGGAAACGTACCAGCTACGAACGGTCCTGGAATCCTTCGCCCTGCGCTTGTCGATCCCGCTGCTCGATGCCGATGACCTGACGCAGGCCGCCCGCTACATCGAACAACTGGAAGCGCAAACCGAACACGCCGAAATTGGCAAGCTCAACCGGCTGTTCCATATGTCGCTTTATCACAGAGCACCCAATAGCAAGCTGCTGGACCTGATCGAACGCGAACTCAACGAAGAAGAGCGTTTCCTGCGCTTTCACCTGTCCTCCATGGGCCTGGGCAAGTTGAGTCAAGACGATCATCGCGCCCTGCTCCAGGCTACTGCGGACAAAGACATCGACAAGGCCGTTGGCTTGTTGGAACTGCATCTGGAAAAAGCCTCGGTCACCATGCGCCGGTATCTGGAACAGCAATCGAATCGTTGAGCGCACGCCGACGATCCGGTCGGCGTAAAAACTTCTTACACATCCTTCCCAGCCCTTTCTCGCCTCCCTGGCGCGGCCCGGCCGTGACCGCGATTCGGCGTTCACTCAGGTCCATGGCACTGCCATCGATTTGGGCTCACTCTTGCGTTTGTCGATAAAAAAACAGACCTGAAGAAGTCAGCGCCTGGATGCTACCAGGCGAATCGAAGCCAACACGCAAGGAGCGTCGTCCAACCGGCGGGATGTTCGGAGGTCCGACCGACGTCTCCCCTAAAACATAAATGTCCTGATTCCCCAGTCCCTTGAAGTGCTCCGAGTGAGGCATTCACTCGTACTGTTCGATTCTGATACTTATAAATCGGAAGGAGCTTCTTCGCCCGAATAAAACTTATCAGACAAGTTTTAATAAGCAACTTCGCACCTAATAAAAGTTGCGATTTAAATAATTAAAAATCCACTTGCCGCCTACTTGTTTTGTGTATTAGTTTTTTATGCGTCGAATTGTTATCGAGCGCACTCGCCGCCGATGAAGCCCTGTATCCAAGCGCTACAGACCGACACCCGCTACCCAAGCGAACAGCTGATTCATTCTGGAAAATTTATGGACTTCGGTTCAGGCGCCCGTTCGCCCCGATCAAGAACGGGCAACTTTCCGAACAAAAAATCATTGATGAGGACGTTCCAATGCAGCCAACCAAAGAACAACTATTTTTGAAAAAACACGAACTAGGCCAACACCCGGTTTTTTCCGAAATAACATCAATTGATCTGTTACGCCGTTTCATGGAAAGCCACGTGTTTGCCGTATGGGACTTCATGTCCCTGACCAAGCGCCTGCAACGCGAACTCACCTGTGTGCACCTGCCCTGGCTGCCGCCAGCCGACCCGCATGCGGCACGCCTGATCAATGAAATCGTGCTCGGCGAAGAGTCCGATGATCGTCCCGGCGCAGGCTATTGCAGCCACTTCGAACTGTACCTGGACGCGATGCGCGAGGTGGGTGCGGACACCCGTGCCATCGAGCAGTTCATCACCTTACAGCAAGAGGGCGTCAGCCCCGAGACCGCGCTGGACAGTGTCGAGGTCGAGCCAGCCGCGGCGCGCTTCGTTCGCCAGACCCTGCACACCGCCCTGCACGCACCGGCCCACAGCGTCGCCGCCGCATTCGTGCACGGTCGCGAGAGCGTCATCCCGCAGATGTTCCAGCGCATGCTGGACGCCTGGGGCATTGGCCTGGACCAGGCGCCGACCTTTCGCTACTACCTGCAGCGGCACATCGAGGTCGATTCCGAAGACCACGGCCCGGCGGCGGAGAAACTGCTGGCCCGGCTGATCGATGGCGACCCGCAGCGCGAAGCCGAAGTACTCGCTGCGGCCCTCGCTGCCGTGCACAGCCGCGCAGCGCTGTGGGATGGCCTGCGTCAGAGCATGACTCAACCCGTCGCGCAGGTGATGCCATGAACGCCATCCCCTACCAGTCTTTCGCCGACACATGGGAAAGCCGCGCCACCATCCGCACCCGGCCACGGCGCCGGGTCGAGGATGACGACAAGCTGATCTTCCCCATGAGCCGCCAGCCCATGGTGCACAGCCAGACGTTCCTCACGCACTGCCCGCAGCTGCGCGATTTTGCCCTGGTGCAAAGCCTCTACAAGTTCATCAACGACGTGGTGATTTTCGAGACCGAACTGGTGGACCACACCGCCCGCCGCATCGCCAAGAACCGCTTCGGCATCGAGTTCCCGTTCGCCTGCCGCTACGACGCAATGACGGTGGTGGTGGACGAGGATTATCACGCCCTGGTGGCGATGGATTTCATGCAGCAGACCATCGACATGACCGGCATCGAGCCAATCCCGTTGCCGCAACAGATCGAACTCAGCCGGGCGATACCGGCGACCCTGGCACGCACGCCAGAGCATTTGCTCAGCGCGGTGGAGCTGATCTGCATCGCCATCGCCGAGAACACCGTGACCAACGAAGTGGCGGCCTTCGCTCGGGACGACTCGGTCAAGGCGTCGATCAAGGGCCTGATGGCCGACCATCTGCTCGACGAAGGGCGGCACTCCGGATTCTGGACGCGGCTGGTGCAGATGTACTGGCGCAGCGCGCCCGAAGCGGATCGTGAGGCGATTGCGCGCTTGATGCCCGGATTCATCGCCCAGTACCTGGCGAGCGATCTGCAACAGGCGTTCGACTTCGAGTTGATCGCCCACCTGCCGGTCGACGAATCGGTGCGCCAGGCGCTGCGTGAGGACGCCAGTGCGCTGGCCTACCCGATCAATCGCTTCCATCCCCTGGTGGGCAACATCATGCGTTTCTTCCGCGGCAGCTCCATGCTCGCCTCCCCTTGCGTACGCGACGCCCTCGCCGACTACCTGACCCCATGAGGAGCTTTCAATGAGACGCCTCGAAATTGCAGTGCCTGGCACCAGCCAGGCGATCGCCGAACTGGCCCGGGAGCTTGAACTGCATGGCCACGTTGTCGTGGGCCTCCAATCGCCGATCAACCCGGCCGTCGACCTGGTGATCGATGACGGCACGGTTGCCTGCGCCATTGAAGCCCGTTCCCGCCTTGAGATACGCGTGGCACTGCGCAGCGTGCCTGGCGAGCGTTTGCCACAACCGATAGTGATTTTGCGCAACGCCGCACAGCACCTGCTGGCCCAAGAGCTCATCGCCACCCAAAACGACGGCAATGGTCAGTCGTTGCGCCTGCGGGTCGTGGCCGCGGTGGTCGAGAGCGGCGCGCGGCTGGTCAGCCAGTTGTCACGGGACGATAGCTGCTTCGATCAAGCGCTTGCGATGCAAGCCGAGCCTGTCGATACCCCGTTGCTGGCGCTCGATGCGCTGGAGCCGCTGGCGTTCGAGCATCGTCTCAATCGGCCAGCCGTGCCCTGGCTGCTGGCCGCCGCCCAGGTACCGGTGATGCACAGCATCGAACAGCGCATGCTCGATGACGCGAAGCGCCCGGCCCTGTGGGTCGATGGGCAATTTGTCGATTACAAATCCCTGCGCCGCCTGGCGCTCAGGGTGCAGCAAGCGGTGTTGGGGCAGCTGGAACGCGTCGGCTCAGTGGAAGCGACGCTGGTGGGAGCAAGGCTCGCCCGCGATGCAGACACAGCGCTACCCAACCAGACCGAGTCATCGTTCATCGCGGGCGAGCCCGGCTCCCACAGGCCCAGTTCTCGACCGGTGATTGCGGTGTGCCTGCCCAAATCCGCGCCGTTGTATGCGGCTATCCTGGCGGTACTAGGTTGCGGGGCGGTGTACCTGCCGCTGGACCCGCAACATCCGGCGCAACGCCGGCGCTTTATCCTGGAGAACGCCAAGGCCAGCCTGTTGGTGCACGATGGCACCAGCGACTTGGGCACTCTTTCGCTGCCGACCCTGGATGTGCGTCGACTGCCTGCAACCACACCGGATATTCCGGCCTCGTTGATCCGCCGCACCGTGGAGATCGACGAGCCGGCGGTGGCGATCTACACCTCCGGCACTACCGGCCAGCCCAAAGGCGTGCTGCTCAGCCATCGCAACCTGAGTCATTTCTGCGCCTGGTACGGCGACTACGTCGGCTTGCGGCGCGACAGCCGGGCACTGCAGTTTTCCACCATCAACTTTGACGCGTCGCTGCTGGATATCCTGCCGACCTTCATCCACGGCGCCCTGCTGGTGGCGCCCGATGAAGACCAGCGCCGCGATCCACAGCAACTGGTCGCGCTGATTCACCAGCAGCAGATCACCCACGCCTTTCTGCCGCCGGCGCTGCTCAGCGTCATGCCGCTGGAAAAACCGCTGGGCCTGACGCACCTGATCACCGGCGGCGATGTCTGCGAGCCATTCGTGATCGAGCGGCTCGCGCCACAGTGCCAGTTCCACAACATCTACGGCCCGACCGAAACCACAGTGCTGGCGACCACCCGGCAGTTCGGCGTCGGCGACAACAACCGCAACCTCGGCGTGCCCATCGCCAATTGCCGGGTGCTCATCCTCGACGAACAACTGCAACCGGTGCCCCAGGGCATACCCGGCGAGTTGTACATCGCTGGGCCGGGTGTTGGCC
Source organism: Pseudomonas sp. SMN5 (assembly GCF_052041925.1). Taxonomy (NCBI): domain Bacteria; kingdom Pseudomonadati; phylum Pseudomonadota; class Gammaproteobacteria; order Pseudomonadales; family Pseudomonadaceae; genus Pseudomonas; species Pseudomonas sp. SMN5. The sequence goes on along the minus strand of NZ_JBKGGX010000030.1, from coordinate 52,501 downwards.
TGGGTTATCTGAACGACCCGTTGCTCAGCGCCCGCCGCTATCTCGACCTGACGCTACCCGACGGGCAGGCGTTGCGGGTCTATCGCACCGGCGACATCGGCCAGTGGACGGATAACGGCATCGAGCTGAGCGGGCGGCGCGACAACCAGGTGAAGATCCGTGGTTTCCGGGTCGAGCCCGAAGAGATCGAGCATTGCCTGCGCGAAAGCCAATTGTTTCGCCAGGTGGCGGTGGGCGTGGACGAACGTCGGCGGATCCTGGCGTTCCTGGTTCATCCGCAGCAACAGGCTGCCCTTCAGGCCCTGCGCGAGCACGTGCAGAAGACCCTGCCCAGCTACATGCACCCCGCGGCCTACGTCGAGTTGCCCAGCCTGCCTTACACCAGCAATGGCAAAGTCGATCGCCGGGCTTTGCTGGAGACTGCGGTGCAGATGCACAGCGCCAGCCAGCGACGCCAGCCGCAAACCCCGCTGGAAACCCAACTGCAAACCCTCTGGGCGGAGCTGCTGGAGTTGCCGCCGGAAGACATCGCCACCGACGAAAGTTTTTTTAATCTCGGTGGGCATTCGATCCTGCTGTCGCAACTGCTGCTGAGCCTGCGCCAGAGCTTCGGGCGCAGCCTGTCGATCAATCGCTTCATCGAGGCACCCACGTTGCTGACCCTGGCGAAGTTGCTCGACGGCCCGGAGCAAGACAATGCCCCGGTGTTGAGCCCCCAAGCCTTTATCGATGCGCAGGCGCCGCTCAATATCGAGCCGCTGCCCATCAGCCAGTGCGGCGATGTGCACAAAGTGGTGGTGACCGGTGCGAACAGTTTTCTCGGGGTGCACATCGTCGAAGCGCTGCTGGCCTGGGGGGCCACCGAAGTCGCATGCCTGGTACGCGCATCCGGCGGGCAAAGCGCGGCAGAGCGGTTTTCCCAGGCCCTGCAGGACAACCGCCTGACTCAGCTGGACCTGAATCGGGTCAGCGTCTATGCCGCCGATATCACCCAGCCTCAACTGGGTTTGCCGGACGAGATCTACGCCCGCATCGACAGTACCTTCGGCGCACTGGTGCACAACGCCGCCCACGTCAACCACGTGCTCGACTACGAGTCCCTGGCGGGGGATAACGTGGAGCCGATCTTCGAATGCCTGCGTTTGTGTGAAGGGCGCACCAAGAAAATCTTCAACTTCGTCTCCACGCTGTCGGCGTCCAGTGCCCTGGATGCCGATGGGCAGGTGCTGGAACAACCCGCCGCGCCAACGCCGCCGATCTACATCAAGAACGGCTACAACCTGTCCAAATGGGTGGGCGAGCGGATCCTGCAGCGGGCACGGGAACGTGGGGTGTGGGTCAACCTGTTCCGCCCCGGCAACATCAGTTTCAACAGCCTGACCGGGGTCTGCCAGCCCCACAAGAACCGTTTGATGCTGATGCTCAAGGGCTCGATCCAGCTTGGCCAGGTGCCGGACCTGTCGCTCAATTTCGACTTGATGCCGGTGGATTTCCTCGCCCGTTTCATTGCCTTCCATGCCAGCCGCTACCAGCCGACACAGGCGGTGTTCAACCTGCACAACCCCGAACCCCTGAGTTGGGACGCCTATGTCGCGTCGTTCCGTGAAAGCGGCCGGGAGTTTTCCCTGGTGAGCGTCGCCGACTGGCAACGGCAGTTGGGCCGGGTCGATGCCGACAACGCGCTGTTTGGCGTGCTGGGGTTTTACCTCAACGGGTTCGAGGAGGACATCGGCGATATCTCGCTGATCCGCCACGACAACGCCCGCACCGGGGTCCGGCAGATGGGTGCCCGCTACCCGGAAAAATCCCCGGCCCTGCTGCGTCGCGGCGCCGACTACCTCAAAGCCATCGACTTCATTTGAAGCACCTCAACCGCAAAGCAAGGAGCAAGACCATGAGTACCTTTCAACCCGATACCCTGATCAAGAACCCCCACGCCTGCCAGGTCGAAACCTCGGTGGAGATATCGACCGATGCTGCTCGTGCCTGGGAACTGGTGGGCGACTTTGGCGGATTCAACCGCTTCATCCCGGCCCTTGAGCGCATCGAAATGACCGGCGAGGGCGTGCGGTCGCTGCGCAAGAAATTCTTCGCCGATGGACAAAACCTGGTGGTGGAACAGCTCAACAGCCGTGACGACCAGGCCATGCACATGACCTGGACCCTGATCTACAACACCCTGGGCATCGACAACCTGTGGGCGGCAATGCGCGTCGAACCCCTGGCCGCCAACCGCTGCCGCGCCACCTGGACCATCATCGCCGACCACACCGACGCCCACACCCCGTCAGGCTTCAGAGACTTCCTGCAAGGCTTCGCCGACGAGGCGATGGGGAACGTACAGGCGATGTTCACCTGACCATCCCCAATCCCTGTGGGAGCGGGCTTGCTCCGGGCGGCGATCCGACGATGACGGTCGGTCAGCTGATAGAGATGTGGCCTGGGCTGACGCCATCGCGAGCAGGCTCGCTCCCACAAAGGTTCACCGGTGGACTCGAGATCCGGGAGCATCACCAGTCCCCTGTGGGAGCGAGCCTGCTCGCGATGGCGGTGGGTCAGTTGATGGCGATGGTGGCTGGACGGACGCCTTCGCGAGCAAGCCCGCTCCCACAATGGGTTCCAGGTTGGACTCGAGATCCGGGAGCACCACCAGTCCCCTGTGGGAGCGGGCTTGCTCGCGAAAGCGGTCGTTCAGCTTGCAGTGATGCTGGCTGACTGACCGCTTTCGTGAGGTTCAGATCTTGAAGCTATCCACCAACTGCTTCAGCCGTTTGGCCTGTTGTGACAGGGCGTCGCAATCCTTCAAGGTTTCATTGAGGTTGGCGACGCTTTGCTGGTTCAGCAGGTTGATGTGGCTGACGTCCATGTTGAGGGTTTCCACCACGGCGGTCTGTTCTTCGGTCGCTGCCGCCACGGACTGGTTCATGCCGTCGATCTCGCCGATGCGTTGGGTCACGCTGACCAGCCGCAGGCCGGCCTGGTTCGCCACTTCCACGCTTTCTTCGCTGGAAACCTGGCTGGCGTTCATGGTGGTCACCGCCTCGCGCGAACCGACCTGCAGCGAGGTGATCATCTTGTGGATTTCTTCCGCCGACTCCTGGGTACGATGCGCCAGGTTGCGCACTTCATCGGCCACCACCGCAAAACCACGCCCGGCCTCACCGGCGCGGGCCGCTTCGATCGCCGCGTTGAGGGCCAGCAGGTTGGTCTGCTGGGAAATACCCTTGATCACGTCCAGGATATGCCCGATGTTGTCGGTGCTGGCGTTCAGGGTTTCGATCTGGGTGCACGACAGGCTGATCTTCTGCGACAGCTCGGTCATGGCCTGGATGGTTTTCTCCACCACCTGACGACCGTCATCGGCCTGCTCGCTGGCGCCACTGGCGTGTTGCGAAGCGTCGGCGGCATTGCGGGCGATTTCCTGGGTCGCTGCGCCCAGTTGGTTGATGGCCGCCGCCACACTGTTGGTCCGCGCGCTCTGCTCATCCGAATCGACCAGCGAAGCGTTGGATGAGGTCATCACCCGCTGCGACAGGTCATGCACCTGCCGGGTGGCGGAAGACACTTCGCAAATCGACGCGTGGATCCGCTCCACGAACTGGTTGAACGAGCCGCCCAGCACCGCGAACTCGTCCTTGCCCTGCACCACCAGGCGCCGGGTCAGGTCGCCTTCGCCCTGGGCGATGTCCTGCATGGCGCGGCCCATGGTGGTCAGCGGACGCATCAGCACCTGAATCAGCATACTCAACAGCAATGCAATGGCAGCCACCGCAATGAACATCGCGATCAGCGCGGACGTACGGAACTGGCTCAGCGGCGCGTAGGCCTTGGCCTTGTCGATGGACAGGCCGATATACCATTCGGCGTTCGGCAGGCCGGTCACCGGGGTGAACGAAAGGATCCGATCCTGCCCGTTCAGCTCGACTTCCTGGATGCCCTTGGCGATGCGCACCGGCGTGTTGGGGTAGATGTCCTTGAGGTTCTTCATCACCTGGTCTTTGTCCGGGCTGACGATCACCTGACCGTCGCCGCTGACCAGGAACGCATGGCCAATCCCACCGAAGTCCACCGAGTTGATGATTTTCACCAGGGTTTCCAGGCTCAGGTCACCGCCCACGACACCGAGCAGTTCGCCGTTCTTCTTGACCGGCAAGGCAATGGTCACCACCAGACCGCCGACGGCCGCCGAATAGGGCGGGGTCAGCATAGTCTTGTCAATGCTCACGGCCTGTTTGTACCAGGGTCGCTGACGCGGGTCGTAGCCGTCAGGCATCTTGGCGTCCGGGCGCTGGGTGAACGTCCCGTTGGCCTGGCCCACATAGGTGAATTGAAAGTTAGAAGTCAGCGCCGGCTGATCCACCAGCCCCGCCAGATCCGCATTGGCGCCCTGGTGTGCGATGTTCTGGCCAAGGTTTTCCAGCACCAGCACGCGGCCACTCATCCAGTTCTGGATACTGCTGGCTGTCAGGTCACCGGACTGCTCGATGGAAGATTCGAGGCTGCTGCCGATGGTGCTGCGCTGCAAATAGTCGTTGTAGAGCGTGAACAGGGCAAACGCCAGGACCACGACACCAGAGGCGGCCAGGAGGATTTTGTGACTGAACTTCAGATTCATCGATGGGGCTTCTTATGCAGGAGTGGGGGTGCATTCCGGTTGCGGTTGCAGGTAAAGCGTAGACGGGGCTTTTGACCTCGCTCCACTTTGGTGCACGCTCACCAAGCTGTCGGCAAGCCACTGAAAAAAATTAGTCGTTAAAAGAAACAGGCGACAAGAGGACACGGCAGTCCGACGGTGGTTGCAAATTCACCGGGGCATGATGACAATGCGACCTATTATCATTTGTGATACCCAGGCCGTCGTGTTCATGTCATCTCCCCAGCTAGCAGTACAGACGCTCTACAGCAATCACCACGGCTGGCTCAACACCTGGCTGCGCACTCGATTGGGCAATGCCGCCGATGCCGCAGACCTCGCGCAGGACACCTTTGTCCGATTGCTGCAGCGCAGCGAACGCCTGGAGCTCAAAGCCCCACGGGCTTTTCTGCGGACCATCGCCCAAGGCCTGGTGATCGATCACTGGCGGCGCGAAGAAATCAAACGCGCTTATCTGGAAACCATCGCTCATCTCCCGGAGGCCGAAACCCCGGGGGCGGAAGCACAAGCCCTGATTCTGGAATTGCTCGAAGCCATTGCGCGGATGCTCGAAGGCCTCAAGCCGAAAGTACGCAAGGCCTTCCTGCTGGCTCAGTGCGAAGGACTGACCTATAAACAGATTGCCGAACAGATGGGCATCTCGTTGCGGTCGGTGGAACGCTATGTCGCCGATGCGCTGTACCACTGTTATGTGCTGCGCTATGAAAGCTGAGCCGTTGGAAAACCCTCAGGCCCATCCCAGTCGCCCGTCGCAGCAGGTGGTCAGGCAAGCGATCCACTGGTTGCTGCGCTTGCGCAATCATGCCAGCGCCCCGACGCTGCGGCGACAGTGCGACCTATGGCGCGCGGCGCACCCTGAGCACGAACTGGCCTGGCAGCGAGTGCAATCGCTGCACAGCGAACTGAGTGCGAACCTGCGGGCCGTGCCCGGTGCCCACATCGCCCTCGACACCTTGGAAAACAGTGCCCAGCGCCTCGGTCGTCGCCAGGCCCTGAAACTCTTGTCGGGCGTTGTTTTGGTGGGCGGTGCTGCCTGGCTGGGCAAAGACCTGGGCTGGCAAACGTGGAACGCCGATTTCGCCACTGCCACGGGTGAACGACGCGGCTTCCAATTGCCGGACGGCACGCGGCTTGAACTCAATACTCACAGCGCCGCCGACCTGGATTTCAGCGCCGAACAGCGTCTGATTACCTTGGTCCGGGGTGAAATCATGCTCACCTGCCACCGCGACCCGGGGCGCCCGCTGCGGGTCCAAAGCCGACATGGCCTGTTCGAAGGGCTCGAAGGACGTTTTGTCGTGCGCCAGGACAGCGACTGCACGCGCTTGAGCGTTACCAGTGGCAGCGTGGCGATCCGCTCCCATCCCGGCAGCAACGGCGCGCCCATCCAGGTGACGGCGGGGCAAAGCTATCGGGTCACTTCGTCGACCGCGACGCTGTCGCCCTCCCTGGACATGGATGCCGACGCCTGGGTGGACGGGCTGATCGTCACCCGCAACATGCGTCTGCAGGACTTCCTCAATGAGGTAGGCCGCTACCGTCAGGGTTATCTGAAATGCGCGGCAGCCATCGCCGACCTGCGCTTGTCGGGGGTGTTTCGCCTGGAGGACACCGACAAATTGCTGGCCATCCTGCCTCGCACGCTCGCGGTGCGGATTCGCTATCGCACCCGATGGTGGGTCACGGTGGAACGCCTGGCGTGATTTTTTTTGGCGGGTTTCAGGCCGATGTCCGGCTAGGACAGTAAGCAACGCTTATCTGCCTTCAGCGACTCCAACGGAACCTACAATGACTGAGCGCTCACCTCACAACAATTCCCGCATCACATACGCGCAACCGGGCCGGCTACGCCAGGCGGTCCACGCGGCGCTGTTCTCCACCGTGCTGGGTGTCGGCGCCATCCCGGCGTGGGTGGTTGCCGCAGACAATGGCGTGACGGCCAGCCGTCAGAGCTACAACATCGCCGCCGGCCCGCTGAGCGAGGTTCTGAATCAATTCGCCCGCCAGGCCGGCATCACCCTGGCCAGCACTCCGGAACAAACCCGTGGTGTCCAGTCACCGGGGCTCAAGGGCGATTATTCACCTGACCAGGCCCTGAGCCACCTGCTCAGCGGCTCGGGACTGGAAGCCGTGAGCCAGGACGGCAACAGTTACGTGCTGCAAACCGCACCCGCGAGCAACAGCCTGGAGCTGGCGGCCACCGACATCCGGGGTTTTGCACTCGGTAACGCCCTGGGCAGCATGGAGGGCTACAACGCCACCCACAGCCAGGTCGCCACCAAAACCAGCACCGCGCTACGGGAAACCTCGCAAAGCGTGTCCGTGGTCACCCGCGAGCAAATGGACGACCAAGGCGCGCAAACCGTGTCCCAGGCCATGCGCTATACCCCTGGTGTACTGACCAACCCCTACGGCGCGACCCACCGCTACGACTACGTGGCGATGCGCGGCTTCAACGACGGCTCGGTGGACAACATCTACCTCGACGGCCTCAAGTCCATGGGGGACAGCGGGACCTACAGCTCGATTCAGGTCGACCCGTACTTCCTGGAGCGGGTCGATATCCTCAAGGGTCCGTCGTCGGTGCTCTATGGCCGCAGTTCTCCGGGTGGCCTGGTGGCGCTCACCAGCAAAAAACCCTTGTACGAGGCCTATCGCCAGATCCAGGCCACGGTCGGCACCCAAGGCCAGCGCGGCATGGGTTTCGACTTCACAGGGCCGGTGGATGATGACAAACGCATCACCTATCGCTTGATCGGCCTGGCGGACACCTCCGACACCCAGTTCGACCACAACAAGGAAAAGCGCTTCGCCCTCGCGCCCACGGTGAACATCGACTTCAGCGAAGATACCTCGCTGACGCTCCAGGCTTATCTGCAACATGACCCCGATGGCGGCTATCACGGTGGCATGCCGGCGGCCGGCACGTTGCACTCGCGCAATGGCCGGCGCATTTCCGAACACTTCTTCGAAGGCGAGCCCGGCATCGACGGGTATGAACGTGACCAGCAGTCGTTCGGCTACCAGTTCGAACACCGCTTCAACGATGTCTTCACGGCCCGACAGAACTTCCGCTACCTGGATTCGGCGGTCAAGAACGACCAGGTCTACGCCTACGATTGGACCACCCCCACCAGCAATGAGCTGAACCGCTATTACACCGGCGCCGAAGAAAAGCTCCACGCTTTCATTATCGATAACATGCTGCAAGCCGAGTTCTTTACCGGCGCGACCAAGCACACCGTGCTGATGGGCGCCGACTATCAACGGCGCAAGACGGTGGTCGATTGGACCAGTGGCAGCCTTGCGCCGATCAATGCCTTCGACCCGGTCTACGGCAACTCGGCCATCACCTATTACAGCCCCACCAGCTACCTGCGGCGCCTGGAGCAGACCGGCGTCTACCTGCAAGACCTGATCGAGATGGACCAATGGCGCTTCTCTCTGGGCCTGCGGCAGGACTGGGTCGAAACGTCCGACGAAAACCGCATCGCCGAAGCCGGTCGCCCGCAAGGCACCGAGATCAGCGACAAGCGCACCAAGCTCACCGGTCGCGCCGGCGCCCTGTACCTGTTCGACAACGGCCTGGCGCCGTACATCAGCTACTCCGAGTCGTTCAACCCCAACTCCTACGCCGACGCCGCCGGCAACCCGCTGGCACCCACCGACGGCAAGCAGTGGGAACTGGGCCTGAAGTACCAGCCACCGGGCACCGACGACCTGTACACGGCCTCGCTGTTCCGCATCGACCAGGAGAACCTGGCGACCAAGCTGCCCCAGGAAAACTTCTATCGCGCCGTCGGGGCCGTGCGCTCCCAAGGCCTGGAACTGGAGGCGCACCTGCAACTGAGCGAACAATTGAAATTACTGGGCAGCTACACCTTCACCGATATCGAGTATTCGAAATCGATGATCAGCACCCTGAGCACCACCACCGATATCATTGAAAACAAGGGCAACTCACCGACCCAGGCGCCGCGTCACATGGCCTCGGTCTGGGCCGACTACAAGTTCGACAGCGGCGCGCTCGATGGTCTGCGCCTGGGCGGCGGCGTGCGTTACGTCGGCTATAGCTGGGCGGACGCGGAGAACACCATGAAGGTGCCGTCCTACACACTGTTCGATGCCTCGGTGGGGTATGACCTGGGCAAGGTCGGCTTGAAAGGCGTCGACGTTCGCCTGAACGCGAACAACCTGACGAACGAAAGCTACATCGCCTCGTGCGCCAGCTTGAGTTATTGCTACATGGGCGAAGAGCGCAATGTGGCGGCCACCGTGAGCTATCAGTTCTGATCGCAACCCGTTCGTGGCGAGGGAACAAGCGCCCTCGCCACGAACGCCGGCTCATCGACCTCGGGCTACGCCAGCCCCTTCCGGCATCGCCTGCCCCTCGCCCACAAACCGGTTCGCCCGGCCAAAAGTGCCGAAATCATTGAAGCGCACGCCCATCTCACGCATCACCTTGTGGGCCACAGGTACCGTCAATTGACGAATGTAGAACGGCTCCTTCACCACGAAATGATGGATCCCGTGGCTGCTGCCGAAGTTGAAGCAGAACGCCTGCAACGGCCATAACCACCATGGGTTGAGCACCTGGGTCTGCTGAATGACATTGCCCGGTTCGATGTCGCCGTAGTAGTGCATGTTCGAGCTGATGAAATGCAGGCAGAAGGTCCGCAGCACGTTCGGGCCGATGATCACCACCACGGCGATGTCGATCACCTGCATCACCGCCAGGGTGTTCGTCGACCAATCAATCGACGTGCCGAGCAACCCGGCGATGCCATTGGCACCGTGAAAACCGAGGAACACATACCAGGCGCCCCAGTGCAGCAACGCCAGCGGGAAATACACCTTGAGGGTGCGCTTGAGAATGCTGCGCTTGTGCGCCCAGGTCCTGGCCCGCAACAACCGGATGAGCGCCGACATCACGTTGTCGCCGACCATCAGCAACCGCGCCAGTCCCCAGGGCTCGCCGTTGGTAATGGCGCGTTCCTCCAGGTCGGCCTCGCTGCCGGAGACCTTGTGATGGTTGAGGTGCAAGTGACGGCGGATCCACGGGTTGATGGTGCTCGGCCGCGCCAGCCACACCAGGCCCATCATCAGGTTATGGGGCAGGCGTTGCTTGCGAAAGTACATGCTATGGATCAGGTCATGTTCCAGTTCATGGGTCAGGGACGCAAAGAAAGCGTTGAGCAGCAGGCACGCCCAACCGGCCAGATGACCATTGATGTAGAGCAGCGCCGAACCGATCATCCCGGCCAGGGCGAACGCCAGGATGCCCGCCCCCAAGGCGTCCTGGTGCCTGAGGATCGGATACCGCCGGCGCAATTGTTCGCCCCGGGCCAGGACCACTTGGCGAATATGGGCGGATCGCTGTTGTGCATTCAATCGCTCGGGGCTTGCGCAAGTGCCGTGCATGGCTTAAATCCTCTGTTATCGACGCGCTCATCCTGCCGGGCCTGATCTCCCAGGGTGGTAGCCGTAAACGCCAACCTGTTGACCGCAAGCGCCAATCGTCATGACGGAACCGACCTCTCTCGCCAGCTGGACCCGAGCCCTGCGCAAACAGCTGGATGCGCTGGGCGTGGACAGCCATGCCCTGTGCGTGGAGGCCGGCCTCGACCCGCAGTTGATGGACGACCCGAACGCCCGCTATCCGCTCTCGGCCACTACGCGCCTGTGGACTCTGGCGGTGCAGGCCAGCGGCGATCCGGCGATCGGGTTGCGGGTCTCGCGCTTCGTCAGCCCCACCACCTTTCATGCGCTGGGTTATGCCCTGGTCGCCAGCGGCAGCCTGCGGGAAGTGTTCGAGCGGATCGTGCGTTATCACCCGGTGGTCAGTGACGCGCTGACGCTGCAATTGAGCCGTGGCAAAGACCGCTACCGCTTCATGCTCGACGCACCCAAGGACCGGCCGGCGCCAGCCTTCGAAGCCATCGACGCCTTCGCCGCGATCTACGTGCGCACCTGTCGCAATCGGCTGGGCCGCGACTATGCGCCATTGGCGGTGTACCTGCGACGCCCGGAGCCGGCGGACCCCAGCCCGTGGCACAAAGTGTTCCGTTCGCCGGTGCACTTTGCAGCCGAGCAGGATTACCTGGAGTTCGGTCTCGATGACTTCGACCGGCATTTGGACGACGCCAACCCGGAACTGGCCGAACACAACGAAACGGTGCTCAAGCGCACCCTCGCCCAGCTCCAGCCGCTGACCTGGGAGCGCAAGGTGCGTGCGGCCATCGAGGCCCAGCTCCCGGAAGGCGAACCCAGCGCCGAGCACATCGCCAAGGCTATGCACCTGAGCCTGCGCAGCCTGCAACGGCACCTGGCCGACGAAGGCTGCCGCTTCGACGCGCTGCTCAATGAGTGCAGGGAAAACCTGGCGCTGCTGCACCTGCGCGACCCGAATTGCTCGCTGAGCGAAGTCAGCTACCTGCTGGGTTTTGCCGACACCAGCAGCTTCAGCCGAGCATTCAAGCGCTGGACCGGCATGACGCCGGGGCAGTTTCGCGATGGGGTGCGCTAGCTGGACCGTTTCATTGTCGGATCGCCGCCCGGAGCACGCTCGCTCCCACAGGAAACCAGGGTCGATCCCTATTCGGTGCCACACAACCCCACCGTGGCGAGGGAGCTCGCTCCCGCTGGCCTGCGAAGCACGCCCCTGCATTTTTCCAGGCAGACCGCATGTGTCGGTTTTGCGACTGCTACGCAGCCGAGCGGGAGCAAGCTCCCTCGCCACGGGTTTTGGGTTGTCTGGTTCAAGCCGTGCTCAACGCCCGCAACCGCTTGATGTCGAGGATTTCGATCTCGCCATACCCCAGGTGGACAATGCCCTGGGCCTGGAAATCCTTGAGGATCTGGTTGGTGGTCTGGCGTGACAGCGAAAGCATCAGCGCCAGTTGTTCCTGGGGCAGTTGCAGGACACGCCGGGCCGGTTCGATTTCGCCGTAGCCTTCGGCAATCAGCAGCAGGCGGTGGGCGACGCGGGCCGGGGCGGGCATCAGGCTCTGGTGTTCGAGGTTGATGAAGGCCAGGCGCAGTTTCTGGCTCATCAGCAACGCCAGGTGCCGCCAGTACACCGGTTGTGTTTCCAGCAATTGCAACAACGGCGCCTGGGGCAGATGCAACAGTGTGCACTGGCCGACACCCACTGCATCGTGGGTACGCGGTTGCCCATCGAACAGGCAGATCTCGCCGAACCAGTGGGGCGCCTCCACCACACTCAGCAGCGCCTCCTTGCCTTGTTCGCTCACCGCGCCGATCCGCACCGCGCCCTCCAGCACGGCATACATCCCACAGGGTTGATCGCCGCGCTGGAACAGCCGATGCCCGGGCAACAGGCGGCGCACCCGCGACATTGCCAGCAGGCTATCCTGTAGCTCGGCGGGCAAATGGCTGAACCAGTGACCGGCCATCAGGTGTGCCTGCCAGGGATGAAAATTCATGGAAACTCCGGACAAGTGTCGGCTAACTGACAGAGCGCCTGGTGGAACCTGGGCATCATGCAGGTATCACCTCAGGAGGAACAACAATGAAAAACCTCGTTGATCATCTCAGTCAATACGCGGCCTACCATCGCGACCCCCGCAACATCGCCAGCCATTTCATTGGTATTCCGCTGATCTTCGTCGCGGTCGCGGTATTGCTGTCCCGCCCGGGCTGGCCAGTGGGCGCGGTCCTGGTCTCGCCGGCGCTGCTGGCGGCGGTGGCCAGTGCCTGGTTCTACCTGCGCCTGGAGCTGCGCCTGGGCGTTCTGATGACGGTGCTGCTGGGCCTGGCGGTCTGGCTGGGCCAGGTACTGGCGGCGCAAAGCACCTTGATATGGATTGGCAGCGGCCTGGGCATGTTTGTGGTGGGTTGGGTGATCCAGTTCGTCGGGCACTATTACGAGGGCCGCAAACCGGCGTTCGTCGACGACCTTACCGGGTTGATTGTCGGGCCATTGTTCGTGGTGGTCGAAGCCGGATTCCTGCTGGGGCTGCGAGGCGAGCTCAAGCGCGCCATCGAAGAGCGTGCCGGACCGGTGGCGTTGCGCGGAGTGCGTTCGACGGTCTGAGGGCACATTTGTGGGAGCGGGCTTGCTCGCGAAAGCGGTGGATCAGTCAACATCGATGTCGGCCGATCAGACGCCTTCGCGGGCAAGCCCGCTCCCACAGGGCAGGTGCCAGTCGCCAGCCTCACATACATCCCACAAGAGCCCGACCTTTACCTACCGGGCTTCACACCGTGCCGAACTCGACCCGCACCGTCAGCGCCCCGGTGTTGTCGGTCAGCCCCTTCCCATAAGCGCCGGTCAGGTCATCGTTGATGCACAGTTGCAGTTCCCCTGACTGGTTTTCCGGAAGCTGGCGCAGATCGCCGACCAAAAACGGCGTGCCGTTGTTGCCGATACGCCCGACCAGCGCACCTTCCGCAGCACCGGGCAGCGCGTAAGAGGCATAGTCGATGTGCCTCGAACCACCGTTGCCATCCACATTGCCGCCTTGCGGGCTGGCGCACCACAACCCACTGACGTAGCGCACCAGGCGCGGCACCGGCCCGCCGAGCTGCACGCCGGTGCCCTGCCAGGCCTTGTTCGCCGCGACTTGCATCGTCACGGCCCGCAGGTCATTGGACAGTGTATCCCCGGCCTGGAACGACAACGCCGCAATCGTCAGGCTCGGGTTCGAGGTCCCGGTGCTGGGGAAAACACCGTCGCCCACCAGGAACAGGTTCTTGTGGTCCCAACTGCGCTGGAACTTGTCGACCACCGATTTCGTCGGATCGTCCCCCATGCGATAGGTGCCCATCAGGTGCCCGGCACCCTGGAAACTGTAGGGCTCATTGTCATAGGTGAACGTTCCGGGCGGGAGGGGTTTGGTCAGTTCCGCCGCGCCGAGCAGATCCTCGATGATGTGGGTAGCCAAGCGTTTGGCCTGCTGGAATCCCTTCTTGGTGTATTCGGACAGGTCATAGTGGATTTCCGGCCGGGCAATGCCCAGCCGATCCTTGTAATAGGCCGACGGCACGATGTAGCACGTGGCGTTATCAGGATCGTCCTCCACCTGCTCCACCAGAAACGCAATCCTGAACTGGCGGGTGAACAACAGATTGAGTTTTTGAATCAGCGCCGTTCCGTAAAGAACCTGATTGGGCGGCGGGGGCGTCCGTTTCGAGGGCAGTGGATTAGTGCTGCTGTTATTCGCGCCGTCGATGAAATCGGCCACCGTGACATAGGGATCGCCCACCGGCCAGTTCCAGCCCTCGTTGCCGATTTCGATGCGCCACGCCGCCCGCTGGTGACGAAAGTCACCGTCGCGCAGGCTCTCGATGCCCGCAGTGGACAGAGGGCCGCGGTAGGGGAATATCGTCTTGCCTTCGGGCATCAATCCCCAGGCCAGGTAAATAGGGTGATCGGACAGGCCGCGCCCCACCTGCCCGCTGCTGTTGGCAACGCCCTTGGGCCAGGCCGTGGTGGTGGAATTGAGCAATAGCTTGGGAGTTTCGATGGCATGGGCGGCGATCACATATCGCTGCCCCACGGCCACGCCGGTGCCGGTGGCCGGGCCGTCGCCCAGCTGATACTGAATGAATTGCACCCCACTGATGTTGCTGTCCGCCCCGACGGTCACCTTGCTGGCGACCGTCCGGTACAGCACCCGGACCTTGCCCGTCTCCAACGCCTTGTTCATGGTCACGGTCGCGTCGTACTTGGCCTGGATCGGGCAGATCGGCGTGCAGTTGGTATTGCCGGCGCACACCCGGCGCCCCGCATAAGGTTGCGAGTTGCGCCCGGCCGGCGTCGGGCTGACCACCAGCGGCAGACCGTCGAAGGTCTGCCCCGCCACCGCCGTGACGAAACTGCCATCGACCAGCGACAAGGGAATGCTGTGCATCGGGAAGGCATAGCCCTCAGGAAAGGTCATGCCCAGATAGGCCTGGTCGGCGACATTGGCCGACACACCGATTTCCGCCTCGGCCCGGCAGTAGGCGCTTTGCAGGTCGTCATAGCCAATGGGCCAGTCCACGCCGACGCCATACTTGGACTTCAGGCGAAAGTCGTTCGGCACCATGCGCAGGCATGTCCCGACCCAATGCCAGGTCGTCCCGCCGCCCACCCGCTCGTAGGTGCTGTTGAAGGGCAGCGGACCTTTTTGGACCAGGTAGCTGACCTTGGGATCGTTCCAGCCGAGGATCAGGTCGGCGATGGTTGCCCGAGGGGCATTTTCCTGGCTCGGGTCCCGCGGCGTGTCCAGGGTCGAAACCGGCGGATACGGCGATTCCGGGGTTTTCAACGTGGTCGTGTAGAAACGCTCCAGGTACTGGGCGCGGTTGGCCGGGATTTCCGGTCCGGATTCGAGCACCAGCACGTCGATCCCGGCCATGCCCAATTGATAAGCGATGATGCTGCCGGCCAGCCCCGCGCCAACGATGATCACCTCGGCTTGTTCAGTGCTCATGACGAGGCTCCTTGCTGCGTGTTCGCGGGTACCCCGGTGTAATCCTCAAGACTGGGCGGCGGGCTGTTCCAGTAGCCGAAGAACATCTCGCTGTAGCCCATGGGGTGAGCCTGGGCGATTTTCCAGGCCCAACTCTGGATATACGCCTGGTCGGACACCACCGTCGAATCGGTCGACTTGAAATTCCCAGTGGCATAAGGCTGATACCAGACACCCAGCAGCCAGAGTTTCATGATCGAGCGCGCCGCCTGGGCAGCCTGGGTGACGGCTGGCCTTGACCCGTTCATCAACACCGCCTGGGCAATCTGGTCCGGCGGTACGTGGTCGGCCGCCAACGTGGCGTACTGGGTCAGCAGCGCGTTGAGTACATCAGGCGTGATCCGCGGGGTGATGAATTCGAGGAAGATTGGCGGCAACCCCACCTGGTCGATGGCAGGCGCCAGCCGATCAGCGGGAATGCCGGTCAGGGCCGATGACAGGCCAACGAAATTATCCAGATCACTGCTCATGGCTGACTCCTTGTCGCGCCTGTGGACTGTGCGCGTTCGAGCAAATAGGTGAAATCCGCGAAACTGGTACGCGGGGACTCGGTGACATGGGTGGCGGCGTTGCCGTGACAGGCCATGCAACTGGACGACGCCTGCGGCGTGGTGCCCTGGATGTAGGTTTCCAGGGTGGCGTTGGCCAGGAACAGGGGCGCCGGCTTGCCCAGGGGATTGGCGGCCGAAATCTGGCAGTTCGGTTGTGGGTCCGACGGCCATTGAGTGCTGATCAACTGATAGTTCGCCCACACGCTCTTAGGATTGACCGTACGCAACAGCGCCTGATAGCTGGCGTTCAAGGTTTTGGTCGCGTCGGTCAGCGGTATGTCCCGCAAGATTTGCGAGGGCGTCGCCTTCACGGCCGGGTTCCATGGGCGTGGCGGCGGTTGGTTGATGTCGCTTTTGCTGGCCGCGTTGTAGAACAGATACGGGCCCGTGCGCTGGGCCAGGGGCGTGGTTTTTTCCGGCACATTGTTCACATGCTCGAAAGTCGACCAGACCCACTGTGCCGCACTGTTGGTCTTATGCACGATGTGCAGGCCCACCAGCCCCACCGGCTCGGCCCTGCACGATTCCTCGACAATCGGCCCATGGCTCGGATCGTTGTTGCCCGGGGTGTAGACCAGCGCATCGACGGTGTGGAAATCCTGCGCCCGGTCATTGGGGCCGAGCACTTTCCACGACGCCTTGACCATCAGCGCACCAACCTGTTTCTTTTCGGCGATGCCACAACTGAACGCCACGCCGTTGGTCGGCTTCGCGGCAAAGAACGCCTGCTGGCCTTCGATGCTGTACAAGCCGTTGTCGACGATGTCGTTGAACATCGATTGGTTGACCACGATTTCGTTGCGCGTGTAGCTGCCGTTCTGATCCACCAGCGGACCGCTTTCGAAGGGCTGGATGAATTCATCCAGCACATCGGGCACCTTGCCCATCTGCTGCAACAGACGGCCAGGCTTGAGCGACTTGCAGGCCTCGGGAAGGGTCGCCGGGTCGCCCCAGGGCAGCGGCGCCTGGCCCTTGGCACGGAAAATCTGGTAGCTCTCCTTCCAGCTTTCCCATACGGTCGCCGCGTCCTGCTTGCCGATCGAGGTGCCGGTGTCTGGATTGCCGGTGTCCGTCGCCGGCCAGCTCAGGGCAATGAAGGTCTGCCACGACAAGTCATCGAAATTGGCTTGCAGACTGGACAGGGAGACCGGTTGGGTGACAGTGACATCGAAGGGTATCTGCGGTGACAACGAAGGGGCGGCACCGGCGGACGGCGCCAGCAGCACGCCTAACAACGCACAGCCCCACGGGCCATGCCGGCTGACTTCCATTCTCATGCTTTCTCTCCTTGGCATCAGGCGCAGGAGAGACCACCGGTCCGTCATTGGACTCTTACTCGCCTCCTGGCAACTCAGAGTCTAGGTAGAGTTTTGGCTGGTAAAAGGCGAACGCGTAGAACCGATCGAAGCAAGGTGAGGCGGTGTTATTCGGATTTGGACAGCGTTGGGCAGTGAAGACGTCATCGCGAAGGCTCGCTCCCACAGGGTTCGAGGTATGCCTGGGAGTAGGCGCCACCACCAGACCACTGTGGGAGCGAGCCTGCTCGCGATGCTTTTGCCCTTAGAGACTGGAGACCTTCTGCCAGACCTTCGGCTTGAAGAACAGCGTCTCGCCCTTCGCCAGGCCCACCAGGCTGTCGTGGTCCTTTACCACTTCGGCCTCGATCAACTCGCTCTGGCCTTCCACTTTCAGGGTGACCCGAGTGGTGGCGCCCAGTGGCCGGATGTCGCGCACTTCGGCGGCATGGTGGTCTTCGAGCTCCGCGCGTGACAGCGAAACTTCATGGGGACGGAACAGCACATGCCGGTCTTCACCCAGGTGCAGGCGGTTCGAGTCGCCCAGGAAGTGGTACACGAAGTCGCTGGCCGGGTTTTCGTAGACATCGCCCGGCGAGCCGATCTGCTCGATCACGCCCTTGTTCATCACCACGATCCGGTCGGCGACCTCCATCGCCTCTTCCTGATCGTGGGTGACGAACACCGACGTCAGGTTGATGTCCTCGTGCAGCCTTGCCAGCCAGCGACGCAGCTCCTTGCGCACCTTGGCGTCGAGGGCGCCGAAGGGTTCGTCCAGCAACAGCACCTTGGGCTCCACGGCCAGCGCACGGGCCAGGGCGATACGCTGGCGCTGGCCGCCGGAAAGCTGCTCGGGGTAGCGGTCGGCGAGCCAGTCCAGTTGCACCATGTTCAATAGCTCATGGACCTTGGTCGCGATCTGGCTTTCGTTCGGACGCTGGCCCTTGGGCTTCATGCGCAGGCCGAAGGCGACGTTGTCGAACACCGTCATGTGGCGGAACAAGGCGTAGTGCTGGAACACAAAACCGACGTTGCGATCACGCACGTCATGACCGGACACGTCCTCGCCGTGGAACACGATATTGCCCTGATCCGGCGTTTCGAGGCCGGCGATGATCCGCAGCAACGTAGTCTTGCCGCAACCCGACGGGCCCAGCAGCGCCACCAGCTCGCCGCTCTGGATGTCCAGGCTGATGTTGTCCAGGGCCTTGAAAGCGTTGAAGTTCTTGCTGACGTTACGGACTTCGATCGACATGACTCATTCCTCCGCGGCGCTGGCGCGCAGGCGGTTGATTCGGTTTTCGCTCCACTGCTTGAGCAGCAGGATCAAGAGCGCCAGGATCAGCAACAGGCTCGCCACGGCGAACGCGGCCACATGGTTGTATTCGTTGTAGAGGATCTCGACGTGCAGCGGCAGGGTGTTGGTCACCCCACGAATGTGCCCGGACACCACCGACACCGCGCCGAACTCGCCCATGGCCCGGGCGGTACACAGCACCACACCATAGATCAGCCCCCACTTGATGTTCGGCACGGTGACATGCCAGAACATCTGCCAGCCATTGGCGCCCAGCAGGCGCGCGGCTTCTTCTTCCTGGGTGCCCTGTTCCTGCATCAACGGGATCAACTCCCGGGCCACGAACGGTACGGTGACGAAAATCGTCGCCAGCACGATGCCGGGCAGCGCGAAGACGATCTGGATGTCATGGTCCGACAGCCACGGCCCGAACAAGCCCTGGGCGCCGAACATCAGCACATAGACCAGACCGGCGATCACCGGCGAGACCGAGAATGGCAGGTCGATCAGCGTCACCAGCATGCTCTTGCCACGGAATGAATATTTGCTCACGCACCATGCCGCGCTGACCCCGAACACCAGGTTCAGCGGCACCGAGATCAGCACCGCGATTACCGTGAGCTTGAGGGCCGACAACGCATCGGGTTCGAAGATCGCGCTGAAGAACGCCCCCAGGCCAAGCTTCAGGCCCTGGGACACGACGATGAACAAGGGCAGCAGCAAGAACAGCGCGAAAATCAGCCAGCCGAGGCCGATCAGCACCCGCCGCGACGCTGCGCTGCCGCGCCGGGCCGCATTGGTGGAGGCTGCGGAAATAGACGATTGGGACATTTTTCGCGCCTCCTTATGGGGTTTCGATGCGCCGCTGCAGCAAGTTGATCAGCAGCAACAGGACGAAGGAAACCACCAGCATCAGCACACCGATGGAGGTGGCGCCGGTGTAGTCGTATTGGTCGAGCTTGACCATGATCAGCAGCGGCAGGATCTCGGTTTTCATCGGCATGTTGCCGGCGATGAAAATCACCGAGCCGTATTCGCCGACGCCACGGGCAAACGCCAGGGCGAAGCCGGTCAGCCACGCCGGCAGCAGTGCCGGGACGAGGATGTGGCGGAACACTTGCCACGGCTTGGCACCGAGACAGGCAGCGGCCTCTTCGACTTCACGGGGAATGTCGGCCAGCACAGGCTGCACCGTGCGCACCACGAACGGTAGTGTCACGAAGGTCAGCGCCAGGGTGATACCCAGCGGAGTGTAGGCGATCTTGAAACCCAGGTCGGTGGCGAACTGGCCGACCAGGCCGGTCGGCGCATACAGGGCCGTCAAGGCGATACCGGCGACGGCAGTGGGCAGGGCAAACGGCAGGTCGATCATCGCGTCGATGATCTTGCGTCCGGGAAAGGTGTAGCGCACCAACACCCAAGCCAGCAGCGTACCGATCACGCCATTGATGACCGCGGCGTACAGCGCGGTACCAAAGCTGAGCTTCAAGGCAGCCAGTACCCGTGGCGCCGAAATGATCGCCCAGAACTGCTCCCAGGTGAGTTGAGCGGCATGCACGAACATCGCCGCCAGCGGTATGAGCACAATCAGACTGAGATACACCAGGGTGTAGCCCAGCGTCAGCCCGAAGCCGGGTATGACGGGTGAGATGCGACGCGACATAAGAGTCCTTGGTTAACTGTGAGAGCGAGCTGTTGTGGCGAGGGAGCTTGCTCCCGCTGGGCTACGAAGTAGCCCCAGGAATTCTGGGAGCGCTTCGCACTGGTGCGCCAGCCCGCTCCAGCGGGAGCAAGCTCCCTCACCACAACAAGCTCGCTCGCCACGATAAATCCTGTTGAGGCTTGATCGGAGCAGCTTACTGCGCCTGATAGATCTGGTCGAACACCCCACCATCGTTGAAGAATTTCGGTTGGGCAGTTTTCCAGCCGCCGAAGTCTTTATCGATGGTCACCAGCTCCAGTTTCGGGAATTGCTGGGCGTACTTGGCCGCCACGTCCTTATCCCGTGGACGATAGAAGTTCTTGGCAGCGATTTCCTGGCCGGCCGGGCTGTACAGGTGCTTGAGGTACGCTTCGGCGATTTCGAGGTTGCCCTTTTTCTCGGCGTTCTTGTCCACCACCGCTACCGGCGGCTCGGCGAGGATCGACAGCGACGGCACGACGATGTCGAACTTGTCAGCGCCACCGTCTTCCTTCAGGGCCAGGAACGCTTCGTTTTCCCAGGCCAGCAACACGTCGCCCTGGCCGTTGTTGACGAAGGTAATGGTCGAACCGCGGGCGCCGGTGTCGAGGATCGGCACGTGCTTGAACAATGTCTGCACATATTCCTTGGCCTTGCCTTCGTCACCGCCGTTGGCTTTCAAGCCATAGGCCCAGGCCGCGAGGAAGTTCCAGCGCGCACCGCCGGAAGTCTTGGGGTTGGGGGTGATGACCGACACATCGTTCTTGATCAGGTCGCCCCAATCCTTGATGCCTTTTGGATTGCCCTTGCGCACCAGGAACACGATGGTCGAGGTGTAGGGCGTGCTGGCCTGCGGCAGGCGTGTCTGCCAATCGGCCGGCAGGGTTTTACCCAACTTGGCGATTTCGTCGATGTCACCGGCCAGCGCCAGGGTTACCACATCGGCCCGCAGCCCATCGATCACCGCCCGACCTTGCTTGCCCGAGCCACCGTGGGACTGCTGGATCTTCACGCTGTCATCCGGGTGCGCTTTCTTCCAGAAACTGGCGAATTCGGCGTTGTAGTCCTGATACAGCTCGCGGGTCGGGTCGTAGGACACGTTGAGCAGCTCGTAATCCTTGGCGACGGCGGAACCGGCAAAAACAGCGCTGGCCAGGGCGGCCAGGGCATAACGACGAATTGACGACATGGGTGAAAGCTCCTGGAATTCTGGTTTTTTCTTATGGCTTATAAATCGTGTGGTTTAAAGACCGAACGCTGTGGGAGCAAAGCTTGTTCGAGATGAAGGCGCGCCGCAGTTCCCCAGAAATCGAGGCGCCTGTTTTCGCAAGCAGGCTTTGCTCCCACAACCAGACTGTTTCAGCCCGGCTTATGACTCGGCTGCTGCAAACGGAATTTTTCCTTGCGTTCAATCTGGACCACTTGCGCGTTGTGCACGGTGATTTCCACTGCCCCGAAACGTAGATCGCGTAACGCGCTCTGGATCTCGCGCAAGATGGTTGCTTCGTCCTGGCCGTCAACGCTTCGTAGGGATGCGCTCATGCTGTTGCTCCTTTGGATGAATGCCTGGCAGTGGGCGGCACTGCTTGCGGCGTGGGAGCCATACTAGATAAAGCGAGATATTCTTAAAAAGACTATTTGAGAATTTTTATATAACCAAAAATATAAACCTGGATTATGAACACGCGAGGAGTCGTCGGTGCACGGTCTTGAGGTTGGCAGTGATGTCGGCTGATGCCCTCCTGTCACCGACGCCCGAAAAATCGCCCAACAAATGCATTGTGGCGTAGGAAAAAGCGCAACTCGACCTACGAACTTTCCTATTCGTTGCAAAGGCTCCCGCGCCGGGATTGCTCCCCATCAGCGGCTCATCGTTTTATTCATCGCATCCCGGGAACAGGGCAACGCAGCCCGGACCCTGCGGACGACTTCCCTGAATAAGAGCCATGAAAATGACCGAACCCTCACTGCCCCGCTACACCAACGAAGCCAGCGCTGAACGCCTGAGCCACATGGACGATCTTTACTTCGAGCCGGAGCGCCTGCTGGAGGGGTGTGACGAAGAAATCGCGGAACTGCTCAAACGGCACCAGGCCTACGCCAAAGCCCATCCACCTATCGCCCTCTACCGAGTGGCCACCGAGGGTAGCCAGACCCGTGACGGCGGAACCATCCAGCAGGCTTCATCAGGGCTGGAACTCACCTTGGAGGGCCGCAAACTACGCGCCGCACTGAGAGGCGACAAGGTCGTGTATCCCGACGGCAGCATGGCGCGCATCGTCACCGGGGCCGGTAAACGCAATAACCATTTTGCCCTGGTCGGCAGCCGTCTCAGCAATGGTGACGAGATCATCAACACGCTGCAGAAAACCCTGATTGTCGTCCAGCGTGAAGGCGTGCCGATGGCGGAGGATTTCCTGCCCGCCATCGAGCCCGTAGAGGGCCGCCGCCTGCGCCTGGTTGCGCGCAAGGAGAACGCAGGATGAGCGTGGGTTACTACATCGGCCTGGGCGACGGAACCACTTGCGGCGGAACAGTCATCGATGGCGATCCGGGGATCAGCCTGGATGGCCTTCTTCACGCCTGCGAAGGTGATCGCGTCACTTGTGGAAAAGACGGGGAAACCTACCGGATCCTGGGCGGCATTTCCCACATGATCAGCAACGGCCGGCTGATGGCGGGTACGCTGGACAGTCGCAGCGGATGCCCCTGTAACGCCCAGTTGCTCCCTTCGGTGTTCTCGGCCACCTACAGGAATTCGGCCCCCGCCGTGCCAACCACCCGAGCGGTCCCGCCAACCTCCGCACCGGCAACCCGCACACCCGCGACGCCACGCCCATCCGGCTTTGCTCCAGCGAACAGCCCGCCGCCGGTGGTATTCAATCGCGTGGAACCTCAGGAGCCTGGCTTCTATGTCGTTCCTAAAAGCGTGAGCCGCGAAGCGCTGGAGGCCACGCTATTCCCCACGCCAGACCCGGCGGTGATGCGTAAATTCCGGGCATTGAACCCGCATCAGGATGTGGTCAAGGCGGGGTCGATGATCGTGTTGAGCGATCCGAACAATCTGCAATGCAGCCGGGAGGAGGCGCTGCTGATGGAAACCGCGAGCTGGATCAATGCCGCCCTTGACCCCCTTAGCGCCGACGAGGCCGACTTCATGGCCCGGCATCGCGACGAAATCGAAACCTTCCTGACCCATGGCTCAGTTGCTATCGGGGTCGGCGAGGCCATTTTCTCCAAAAACCTGAAGGACGTTAAAAACCTTCTAAATGACATAGAGGCCCTACACCAACGAACTTTCCAGCGCGACGGACACCTGCGCTCGCCGATGTTTTTTGCCGAACGGAAACAGCTGCTCTCAAAGCTCGACATCCACCTGACCAGCATGACGCGAAAAGGCATAGGGCTGCCGGATCATCCAAACTTGAAAAGCGCCTTGGGCATATCGAGTCGCAGTCTGGTTCACCGCTGGACCAAGGCCGGTGGCGCCGGCCAGATTCCTGGCTATGCGACCCACATCGAGGGTGTTTCCAAAGCGGCCAAAATTGTGAAATACGGGGGCTGGGTTGGTACGGCTGTTGGTGGCGGCGCTTCGTATATGAAAGTTCAGGGTGTTTGCGCGGCGGGTAAGACAGAAGCCTGCAAAAAAGTGAAATTTACTGAAGGAGGAGGCTTTATTGGAGGCGTGGCGGGTGGGGCGGTTGTTGGGTCAGTACTGACCACCTCAACTGCTGGAGCCATTTGCCTCGCATTGGGTGTTCCGACCGCTGGTACAGGCACCCTGGTTTGTGGCCTGGTGGTAGTAGGAGTGGGTTCTATGACCGCTGGGGCAGCCCTTGGTAAAGCCGGCGAAAAAATCGGAGAACTAATGTATGAGGGTATGAAATGAGTTTGAGTGTCGTTGAAAAGATATTCCTCAGTGTTAGCTTGACTGGTTTCGGTGGTGTGCTCGTTTTTCTTGCGCTCGCGCTGTACATCGCTTATACCAAGATGGATGAAATATTGAGCCATTTAAAGAATAGCCCTTTCGTTATGAATCGAGCTTCATTCAGACATGGAGGTCCATGGGGTAAGCTATTTCTTTTGGGCAGTATTGTCAGTGTAATAAAGTCCCCTGGACTATATACATCTGATGGCGGCGCCAGCAACCAAGACTTGGTGAGTTTTCCCGAATCGTTAAAGAAAAAATTAATCGCCCTTTACCGGTTCGGCGGTTACTTCTCTTGGATTCTTATACTCTGCTGGTTCATTTTCTGTATCGACTGGTGGGCCATGGGGCCTGCGCGTCTCACAACCGCCTTGCTATTAACCGCTGCGATACCCGGGTGGGTGGCTCTATGCTTGTGGTTAGGACAAAAAAACACTGACACCATAATCAGCAACTTTAAAAACAGCTCAGCCATAAACATTAGGGCAAGGCTCAGTAAGGGTGGTCGCTTCGGGAAGCTGACCTTCATGATAGCCATACTTATTATCGTCACATGCGGCCGAATTTTTGTAAGGCGCGGCACCCTCGACCCTACGGAGCTAAACAACCTGTCCAACTCGCTGAAGGTTAAACTCTCCCTTATGTTCTGGGCGGGGTGCATCTTGATTTTGAGTTTGCTTCTACTTTATTTGTCCCATTGAACGGTTCGGTCACGGGGGGACGCGATGCTGCGCTTTGAATGCCGGGGCGTTAGGTATCAACCAATACCACGAGACTCAAGAACCTGTTAGACGTTCCGACATCAAACAATAGCCGGCGCACAATTCCAGTCCAACTGCCCCGCCGCAACCGGCCGCCCAAACCAATACCCCTGCCCTAACTCACAACCCTGCTCCCGCAAAAACGCCGCCTGCTCCCGCTGTTCGATACCCTCGGCATGTACCTGCATGCTCATGCTGCGGGCCAGGGCTACGATCACGCGGACGATCGCCACGTCGTCCTCGTCCCACGGCAGGCCGGCGACGAAGCCCTGGTCGATCTTGAGTTTTTGCACCGGCAGGCGCTTGAGCCGCAGCAGTGAGGAATAGCCGGTGCCGAAATCGTCGATGGCCAGGCGCACGCCCAATTCTCGCAGGCGATGCATCTGTTCCAGCGCCACCTCCGGGTCTTCCATCACCGCGCTTTCGGTGACTTCCAGTTCCAGGCATGCCGGGGCCAGGCCGGTGTCGTGCAGCACACGGGCGACCTGATCGTATAACTCGCGATGGGCGAACAGCCGGCTGGAGACATTGACCGCGACGAACGACAACGACACGCCGGCCTCTTGCCATCGGCACATCTGGCGGCACGCCTGGTCCATGACCCAGGCATCGATCTGGGCGATCAGCCCGGTGCGCTCGGCAATGGGAATGAACTCGGCCGGTGAAACCAGCCCGCGCGTGGGGTGCTCCCAGCGCACCAGCGCCTCGACACCGATCAGGCGGCTGGTCGCCAGGTCGTGTACCGGCTGGTAATGGACGCGCAATTCCTGTTGCTGGAGGGCCTGGCGTAATTCAAAGGCAATCTCGACCCGCTGCTGGGCGTGGGCAGTGAGTTCTTCGGTGTACAACGCGTAGCCGTCGCGGCCGGTGCTCTTGGCCTTGAACAGGGCCGAGTCGGCGTTGCGCAGCAGTTGCCCGGCGCTGCGGGCGTCGCCGGGGAACAGACTGATGCCGATGCTGGCATTGATGAACAGCGCATGGCCGTCCAGACGCAACGGCTCTTTCAACGCATCAAGGATACGCTGCGCCAGCACCGCCGCCTGGCCCGGCTGGGAGCAGTTTTCCACCAGCACTGCAAACTCGTCACCGCCGAGCCGGGCCAGGGTCACGCCCGGCGCGAAGAGCCCGCGAAAGCGCTCGGCCACGCTTTTGAGCAAGTCATCGCCGACGTTGTGACCCAGGCTGTCGTTGATGTTCTTGAAGTGATCCAGGTCCACCAAAAGCAGGGCGCAACCGCGCTTGTGGAGCTGCGCCGAGGCCAGGGCCTGTTCCGCGCGATCGGAAAACAACAGGCGGTTGGGCAAGCCGGTCAGCGGGTCGTGATGGGCCAGGTGCGCCAGTTCGTGTTCGGAATCCTTGATCGCACTGATGTCCGAAAATACCGCGACGTAATGGCTGACCTTTGCATCGTCGTCGCGAATGACGCGGATTGTCTGCCATTGTGGGTAGATTTCGCCGCTTTTGCGCCGATTCCAGATCTCACCGCTCCATTCGCCCAGCTCGGCCAAGGCAGTGAACATGGCGCGGTAGAAATCGATGCCATGGCGCCCGGATTTGAACAGATTGGGACGCTGACCCAGCACCTCGTGCTCTTCATAGCCGGTAATCGTCATGAAGGCGCGGTTCACGTGCACGATCAGGCCGTTACGGTCCGTCACCAGCACCCCTTCGCGGGTGCAATCGAATACCGCGGCGGCCTGGCGCAAACGTTCGCGGTCGGCACCGTGCCCGGTCTTTGCAAAACAGCGCGCAATGCGCACCCGCGCCAGGAACATCAACCCGGCGCTGACCAGCACCCAGGCGTAACCGTTGATCAGGAGCCAGTGCTGCTGGTCGATGAATTTATCGAAGAAACTGCTCAATAAATAACCAACCAGCTGCAACCAGATGACTGAAAACAAGAGATAAAGCAGCGCCGCACGCAGCGCGCCGCGTTGATGGGCAGTCATTCGGTCTTCCATGTCCCTACAGAGAGGCCGGGATTATAGAGGAAGAAACATCCTGCCACTCTTATCTGAAAGGCCGACTGGTTTTATCTGTGGGGCCGGTGATAATGCAACGGCAGTTTCTATCTTTATCGAGGGCCCAACAGCCTATGTGGTACGAAGGTTTTCTTGGCTTGTCAGCCTGGTCGCTGGTGGCAGTCACCCTGCTGATGACCCACGTCACGATCATTGCCGTCACAGTCTACCTACACCGTTACTCGGCCCACCGCTCCCTGGAGCTCAACGCCGGCCTCAAGCATTTCTTCCGTTTCTGGCTGTGGCTGACCACGGCGCAGAATACCCGCGAGTGGACCGCCATCCACCGCAAGCACCACGCCAAGTGCGAAACCGTCGATGACCCCCACAGCCCGGTCATCAAGGGCTTGTCCACCGTGCTGCGCAAAGGCGCCGAGCTGTATCGCGCCGAAGCGGAAAACCCGGAAACCCTGCGCATCTATGGCAAGAACTGCCCAGAAGACTGGATCGAACGCAACCTCTACAGCCGCTTCCCGCTGCTGGGCGTAGCGATCATGGGCGTGGTCGACCTGCTGCTGTTCGGCACCATCGGCATCACCATCTGGGCCATCCAGATGATGTGGATCCCGGTCTGGGCCGCCGGCGTGGTCAACGGCCTGGGCCATGCCGTGGGCTATCGCAACTTCGAATGCCGCGACGCGGCGACCAACCTGGTGCCCTGGGGCATCCTGATCGGCGGCGAAGAGCTGCACAACAACCACCACACCTATCCCAACTCGGCCAAGCTGTCGGTGCGCAAGTGGGAGTTCGACCTGGGCTGGGCCTGGATCCGGGTGTTCAGCTTCCTGCGCCTGGCCAAGGTCCAGCGCGTCGCACCGATTGCCCACCGGGTCGCCGGCAAGGGCCACCTGGACATGGACACCGCCATGGCGATCCTCAACAACCGTTTCCAGATCATGGCCCAGTATCGCCGGCTGGTCATCGCGCCGCTGGTCAAGCAGGAGCTGGAAAAGGTCGATCACTCGGTGCGCCACCAGTTCCACCGGGCCAAACGTCTGCTGTCACGGGAAACCAGCCTGCTGGACGACCGTCATCACCTGCGCATCCAGAACATGCTGGAACACAGCCAGGCCCTGAAAGTGATCTACGAAAAACGTCTGGCGTTGCAGCAGATCTGGGTCAAGACCAGCAGCAACGGCCACGACATGCTCGCCGCCATCAAGGAATGGGTCCACGAAGCCGAGGCCAGCGGCATCCAGTCCCTGCGCGACTTCGCTGATCAGCTCAAGACCTACTCGCTGCGGCCTGCTACTGCCTGACAGCAGAACTCCATGGCAAACCAACTTGCTATGGAGTGGCATTTTTTGTGGCGAGGGAGCTTGCTCCCGCTCGGTTGCGCAGCAACCGCAAAATCCTGGAGCCGCTTCGCGGCCCAGCGGGAGCAAGCTCCCTCGCCACTGGGTTCATCGACCGGGCCTCCCCCTGAGGAACTATCCGACCGCGCCCTTCGTCGCCTGAAAAGGAACTTCGCCCGCGATCCTTTATCTCAAAGAGCACTTCGCCATCCAGGCGGTTTTTGGAGAAAGCGCGTGCGAACCCACAACAGCGCACGCTCTTTGAGATTTGTGCCGATGGTCGACAAGAACCTACAGGATTCATCCCAACCTCACTGGCCTGAAGCGGCCCAGACGCTCATGGCGCTGATGCACGCCCAAGGCGAAGTGGCGCGCCTGAGCGAACGCGAGCAGTTGTTCAGTTCCTTACTGGTCAGCGTCAATGCGGTGCTGTGGGCATTCAACTGGGAAACCCGGCAGGTGCTGTATGTCAGCCCCGCCTATGAGCGAATCTTCGGCCGCCCGGCCGGTCTGGTCCTGGCCGACTTCAACGAGTGGCGCGACGCAATCTATCCTGACGACCTGGAATACGCCGAACGCAGCCTGGCCGAAGTGTTGGTCAAAGGCGCGGTCGAGGACCGGGAATACCGCATCATCGCCGCCGACGGGCAGATCCGCTGGCTGAGCGACAAATGCTTCATCAACCGCAAGGACGAGCCAGGGCAACCGGTGATCGTGGTCGGCATTGCCGAGGACATCACTGAAAAGAAGCGCCTGGAAAGCGAACTGCAGCGGCTGGCGACCACGGACGTGCTCACCCAGAGCAGCAACCGCCGGCACTTTTTCGAATGCGCCCATCGTGAATTCGAACAGGCACGTTTACAGGGCACGCCCATGGCGTTCCTATTGCTGGACATCGATGATTTCAAGGTAATCAACGACACCTACGGTCATCAGGAAGGCGATAACGTGTTGCAGAAAATCGCCGAAAGCGGCCGTTCGGTACTCAGGCGTGGTGATCTGTTCGGGCGGATTGGTGGCGAGGAATTCGCGGCGGTTTTCCCCGGCTGCGCCCCGGACATGGCCCTACAGGTGGCCGAACGGTTGCAGCGGGAAATCCAGCGCCTGGCGTTCCGCTGCGGCGAGCAGGGCTACGGCATTACAGTCAGCCAAGGCCTGACCGGCATCACCGCCGACGACCAGAACCTCGACAGCCTGTTCGCCCGCGCCGATGCCGCGATGTATGAAGCCAAGCGCCAAGGTAAGAATCGTATTATTGCGGCTTGAAGATCAGCACTGAAGACACACCGCCCCCCTGTGGGAGCGGGCTTGCTCGCGAAAGCGGTCTTACATTCAACAGCTGAGTAGACTGGCGCACCGCCTTCGCGAGCAAGCCCGCTCCCACAGGGGGCTGGGTGGTCGCTTCACTTCCTGCGCAAGCGCGTCAATTCCGGCAACCCGATCTTCAACAAGCGCGCCGTGCGCCCACGCGCCAGTTCCTCCAGACCTTCATAAGCGGGCAGGTGTGCCATTTGCGCGGCCATGTTCATCACCAGCGCTTCACGGGAATAAACCCCACCACCCAGGCTATAGACCGCCGCAATCAGCTCGCGCAACTCCAGCGGCAACCGCCAGCGCGTGCGCAATGCCGAGCCGAAACCAGCGCCGTACCGCTCAAGCGAATTGCCCACCTCCTCTGGTTCATCCAGTTCACCGCCGGCCTGCTTCCACTCTTCCAGGCAGCGTAGCAACGCCAGGTCGCCCAGGCGATGCAGGAGCCCGGCGCAGTAGCAACGCTCCTGCTCCAGATCCAGCAAACGCGCCATGGTCCGGGCGTATTCAGCCGTGTGCAGCGACAACTCCCAGTAACGTTCGGCATAGTCCGCCAGGCACGGGACGCTCAGCCGGGCGCAGCGCTTGAGTGTCAGGCCGAGAATCAGGTTCATGCTCTGCCCCGCGCCGAGATGATGAAGGGCCTGAGCCACGGTCTGCACGCGCCCGCCACCCTGATGCTGAGCGGCGCTGTTGGCCGCCGCGATCAGCACGGCAGTGACCTGCGGGTCGGTACGCAATTCTTCTTCCAGCAGTTTCAGGTCCAGGCCACCGGGGTTGAGAGCCCGTTTGACCGCCACTTGTACATCGGTCATCAACGGTGCGCCCTCGGACACACCACGCCGACGCTCGAGAAACGCCGACAGGCTCAGCCCCGGCGCTGGAACCGGCGCATCGTTGATGGCTTCCTCAACGCTACCCAGCAATAAACCTTGCAGACGCTGGATGAGGTTTTCACGGTCCAGCGGCTTGGTCAGATAGGCCGTCGGCGCCAACGGCAAGACCTCACGCACGCTGGCACTGTCGTTGCGTCGACTCACCAGGATGAACGGCAAAGCCGGGGTCCGAGACTGCTGGCGCAGGCCTCGCAGGATGCTCAAGCCATTGACTCCCGGCAGCTCCCAATCGGCAATCACCAGGTCGTAGGAATTTTGTGCAAGCAGATCCAGAGCCTGTCGGCCCTCGCCACAGCTATCCACCCG
The DNA here is from genome assembly GCF_052041925.1 of Pseudomonas sp. SMN5. Lineage (NCBI taxonomy): Bacteria > Pseudomonadati > Pseudomonadota > Gammaproteobacteria > Pseudomonadales > Pseudomonadaceae > Pseudomonas > Pseudomonas sp. SMN5. The sequence continues at coordinate 22,027 of NZ_JBKGGX010000030.1, read as the reverse complement.
GGCGTCACAGCGCAGGCTCGACACCACCTGTTCAAGCAACTCTCGGGATGCCGGGTCGGACTCGGCGATCAACACACGGGGTACAGCGGGTAAATCCACAGCGGTCATACAGCATCACTCCCTTGCCATACTTGCACCTTAGACAATGCGGGCCGATCCAGACAGTTCAAAACCGACGAGAAAACAGGCGAACAACAAAAAACCCGCCGAAGCGGGTTTTCTGTGAATCAGCTCGCAGTATCAGAGTTCGGAGAAGCACTCTTCGATGATCGCCAGGCCTTTGTCCAGTTGCTCGTCCGGAGAGGTCAGCGGCACCAGCACCCGCAAGACGTTGCCGTAGGTGCCGCAGGACAACAGGATCAAGCCCTTGTCACGCGCCTTGGCCACGACCTGAGCGACCGCAGCGGCGTTCGGCTTATGGGAATCGCCATTCTCGAACAACTCCACGGCGATCATCGCCCCCAGGGCACGGACTTCACCGATCACCGGGTATTTCTTCTGGATGGCCTTGAGGCCCGTGACCAGCCGCTCGCCGACGGCCTTGCAACGATCCAGCAGGTGTTCTTCTTCGAACACTTCCATTACCGCCAGCGCAGCAGCGCAAGCGATCGGGCTGCCGGCGTAGGTGCCGCCCAGGCCACCCGGCGCGATAGCGTCCATGTACTCGGCCTTGCCGCACACACCAGCCAGCGGGAAGCCGCCGGCAATGGACTTGGCGAACGTGGTCAGGTCGGGGGCGACACCCATCTGCTCCATGGCGAAGAAGGTGCCGGTACGGCCGGCGCCGGTCTGTACTTCGTCAGCGATCAGCAGAATCCCGTGCTGGTCGCACAGGGCACGCAGGCGTTTCATGAACTCCTTCGGCGCTACGTAGAAACCACCCTCGCCCTGCACCGGCTCGATGATGATCGCGGCGATGTCACGCGGCTCGGCGTCGTTCTTGAAGATGCGCTCGATGCTGGCGATCGAATCATCGATGCTCACGCCATGCAGTTCGTTCGGGTACAGCGCACGGAAGATGCCACCCGGCATCAAGCCCATGCCCGCCGAGTACGGCACGACCTTGCCGGTCAGGCCCAGGGTCATCATGGTGCGGCCGTGGTAGGCACCGGTGAAGGCAATCACACCAGCACGGCCAGTGGCGGCGCGAGCGATCTTCACGGCGTTTTCCACCGCTTCGGAACCGGTGGTGACCAGCAGGGTTTTCTTGGCGAAATCGCCCGGCACCTTGGCGTTGATTTTTTCGCACAGTTCCACGTAGGGCTCATAGGCCAGGACCTGGAAGCAGGTGTGAGTCAGCTTGTTCAACTGTTCGGTCACGGCCGCGATGATTTTCGGATGCACGTGGCCGGTGTTCAGCACGGCGATGCCGCCCGCGAAGTCGATGAATTCACGACCTTCGACGTCGGTTACCGTGGCGTTCTTCGCCGACTCGGCGAAGATCGGGTGAATCTGGCCAACACCGCGTGGAACAGCGGCGGTACGGCGGGCCATCAGATCAGCGTTAGTCTTGCTCATTACAGTCCTCATTCGCCGCTCATCGGTCGGCGTGGGTCAAGGATTACACGGCGGGAAGTCAACGGCGGCAGCATGCGATGATCGACTGCCACGGCGTTCCCGGCCGCAAAGAAATTACGTTTTGAAACGGCGCAAAGGGACAGCGCTCTCGTGCCCTTCGCGCTTGCAGCAGGATCAGATACCCAGGCAGAGGTATTTGATTTCCAGGTAATCCTCGATGCCGTACTTGGAGCCCTCACGGCCCAGGCCCGAAGCCTTGATGCCGCCGAACGGCGCGACCTCGTTGGAAATCAACCCGGTGTTGACGCCGACCATGCCGTATTCCAGGGCTTCGGCCACGCGGAACACACGGCCCAGATCGCGGGCATAGAAGTACGAGGCCAGGCCGAACTCGGTGTCGTTGGACATCGCGATCACTTCGGCTTCGTCTTTGAAGCGGAACAGCGGCGCCAGCGGGCCGAAGGTTTCTTCCTTCGCCACAGCGGCGTCTTTCGGCACGTTGGTCAGGATGGTCGGCTCGAAGAAGTTGCCTTCCATCGGCTTGCCACCGGTCAGCACGGTCGCCCCTTTGCCGACCGCATCGGCGATGTGCTCCTGGACCTTGGCCACGGCTTTCTCATCGATCAGCGGACCGGTGGTGGTGCCCTCTTCCAGACCGTTGCCGATCTTGAGCTTGGCCACCGCCGCCTTGAGTTTCTCGGCGAAGGCGTCATACACCGAATCCTGGATGTACAGGCGGTTGGCACAGACGCAGGTCTGGCCGTTATTACGGTACTTGGAGATGATCGCACCCTCGACGGCCTTATCCAGGTCCGCGTCGTCGAACACGATGAACGGCGCGTTGCCGCCCAGTTCCAGGGAGACTTTCTTGATGTCCTTGGCGCATTCGGCCATCAACTGGCGACCGATCTCGGTGGAGCCGGTGAACGACAACTTGCGCACGATCGGGTTGCTGGTCAGCTCGCCGCCGATATCGCCGGCGCTGCCGGTGACCACGCTCAGCACGCCTTGAGGAATACCGGCACGGTGCGCCAGTTCCACCAGGGCCAGGGCCGAGAAGGGGGTTTGCGACGCCGGCTTGATGACCATGGTGCAACCGGCGGCCAGGGCCGGGCCGGCCTTGCGAGTAATCATCGCCGCCGGGAAGTTCCATGGGGTAATGGCTGCGGTCACGCCGATCGGCTGCTTGATCACGATCAGGCGCTTGTCGGGCTGGTGGCCGGGGATCACGTCGCCGTAGATGCGCTTGGCTTCTTCGGCGAACCACTCGATGAACGATGCGGCGTAGGCGATCTCGCCCTTGGCTTCGGCCAGCGGCTTGCCCTGTTCCAGGGTCATCAGGCGACCCAGGTCGTCCTGGTTCTCGATCAGCAATTCGTACCAGCGGCGCAGCTTGTTGGCGCGCTCCTTGGCGGTCAACGCACGCCAGGCCGGCAGCGCCTTGTCAGCGGCTTCGATTGCACGACGGGTTTCGGCAGCGCCCATTTTCGGCACGGTGCCCAGCACTTCGCCCGTTGCCGGGTTGGTGACCTTGATCGTCTGACCGTTGTCCGCATCGACCCAAGCGCCATCGATAAAGGCTTGCTGGCGGAACAACTGGGTGTCTTTAAGCTGCATGTCGGCTTTCCTTAACAGCACCGCGCGCACGCGGAGCGAATTAGAGTTGTAGAAAGGCGCCTTATGGGCTGCCGTCAGGGAAATCATTCACCGGGCTGAAGCACAGAAATAACGCACATAAGCATAGACGTGCGGTTCAGCACCCAGACAAGAGCGTTTGAAATCTCAAACGAATCCTAGGGCCGATGGGGGTGAAGGACAATAGGCTGTTCGAAAAAAAGAACGAAAAACCCGTATTTGCCCGTTTTTCCTGATCAGCGTAGCCCATGCCCGCCCAAGGTCAGGAAAACACCGGCGAATCAGCAGCATGGACGCCCGCTATGCTTATGAGTATCATGGCGCCCGCGTTGCACCAGTAGCTCAGCTGGATAGAGTACTGCCCTCCGAAGGCAGGGGTCGTGGGTTCGAATCCCGCCTGGTGCGCCATATACAGTCGAAAAGCCCCGAGTCGTAAGACCTGGGGCTTTTTTGTGGGCGATGTTTTTTCTCAACGCTTGCGCAACGCCTCCAACCGCGCTGGCAAATCCTCCTTGGGAAAACGCTTGTGCAGCGCCAGCAGCTTTTCATCTGCCGCCCGGGCCTCCCCCGCTTGGCGCAGGCGCAGGACATCCGATAATTCTTCCTCCAACGACGGCTGCGCGACGGGTGTGCGTTTGCTCATTTTCGCAGCAGGCTTATCCGCCTGGATTTGGCCGGCGAGGTTATCCGGAGCAAAGGCCATCTCAGCCTGGGGCGCCATACGGGCCATCGGCGCGGGCGCCGGCGTGGCGGGTGCTGGCGCGGCGACAATGACCGGCGCCTGGCGGTCGGCGGAATAATCCAGCGAGGCCGGCGCGGCCAGCTCGTCGCGGGGCGACTCATCGTGGGGCAGTGGTGAGCGCAGCACCAGGCCGATCATCAGTGCCACACCCGCCACCGTGGCGAATGCCACTTGCCAACGCGGCCGTTGGCAGGCCTGAAGCCAGCGTTGCCACAGACTTGGTTCGGGCGCCGGGGCTTCGCGCTGTGCGGTAGCCAGGATGAAGGCGTCCAGCGACGCGGGCGGTTCGCCATGGGCATGTTGACGGAAATGTTCGATCACCGCGTCGTCCGCCGGATCCGAATTGTGTTGGGAGTCGATCATGCGGGTACCTCCTCGGCCAGCAGGCGGTGCAATTTCTGCTGGGCGTAACGCAAGCGGCTTTTCACTGTTTCCAGTGGGACGCCAGTCAGGGCAGCGATCTGCGGCAGCTCAAGATCGCCGTGCAGGCGCAGCAGGAAAACCTCCCGCTGGTCCTCGGGCAACGCCTGCAACGCAGCGTCCAGGCGCGCCTGGTCGCGACTCAGGCTCAACTGCTGCTCGGGGCTGCCACGGTCATCGGGCTGGACGTGAAGCTGCTCGTCGTAGCTGTCATGCAACGGGTTGTGGACACGGTGTTTGCGCCAGTGATCGATCAAACGATTGCGGGCAATCTGGAACAGCCACGTACGAAAACTCGCCCGTCCTTGTGGCTGGCTGGCGCTGCGGATCAGGCTGAGCCAGGTGTCCTGGAAGATTTCCTCAGCCAGCTCAGCCTTGTTGCTCAGCGACAGCAGGAAGCGGTAAAGCCCTTGCCGATGACGGGCGTACAGGGCTTCAAAGGCAGCACCGTCGCCGTGGCGATAACGGGCCAGCAATGATTCGTCGCAGGGGGGATCCATCGGCGCGGGCATTTGGGGGACGAACTCCTTTCGTGTGAACACGGTCTTGCAAACAACAAGGGCCCACTGTGGGAGCGAGCCTGCTCGCGATGGCGATGGATCAGCCAACAGTGTCGTCGACTGATCCGACGCTATCGCGAGCAGGCTCGCTCCCACAGTTAATCCCCGTTGTGCTTGGGATCAGTGCTTGGCCACAGGCTTGAGGCTCTGGGCCAGCTCGACCATCTGCACAAACTCGGCGCGCAGCCCGAACGGGTCTTCGCCGCGGGCGGAGCGGGCCAATTGGGCAGTGTCCTTCAGGGTCATCTCGCCAGTGTAGCGCCCATCGCCCTTGAGCTGCTGGGCGAACGCGGCGACGGCAGCCGAGAAGCGCAGGTCGTCGCTGGCCTTGCCTTCGCTCTGCGCGCTGCTGATCGGATGCTCGATCAGCCGGCTGCTGCCGCCCTCGGCAGGCTTGTAGCGCACCCGCAACATCGCCAGCTCCCCGGCCTTGCCGTCCTGCTTGGGCGTGCTGGTGTAGCGCAACGGCTCCAGCCAACCTTTTTCGCCCTTGGGAACAACTTCGTACAACGCCGTCACCGTATGCCCGGCGCCGATTTCGCCCGCGTCGACCTTGTCGTTGTTGAAATCCTCACGCTTCAGCGCACGATTTTCGTACCCCAGCAGGCGATACTCACTGACTTCGGTGGGATTGAACTCCACTTGCAACTTCACATCCCGCGCCACCACCGCCAGGGTCGAGCTGAGTTGGTCGACCAGCACCTTGCGCGCTTCGAGCAGATTATCGATGTAGGCATAGTTGCCGTCGCCTGCGTCGGCCAGTTGTTCCATCAGGTGTTCATTGTAGTTGTCCACACCGAAGCCTAACGTCGTCAGCGACACGCCGCTTTTACGTTGGTCCGCTGCCATTTGCTTGAGGCTGTCGAAGTCACTGATGCCGACGTTGAAATCGCCGTCGGTGGCCAGCAGGATGCGGTTGATGCCCTTGTCGATATAGCTTTCCCGGGCCATCTGGTACGCCAGCTCGATGCCCGAGGCACCGGCCGTAGCCCCCCCAGCGGTCAGTTGATCGATGGCGTTGCGGATCTTCTCCTTGTCACGACCCGAGGTGGGCTTGAGCACTACCCGTGATTCGCCGGCATAAACCACCAGGGACACCCGGTCCTGGTCGCGCAATTGGTCCACCAACAACTTCAGCGTGCTTTGGACCAGCGGCAAGCCTTCACGGCGATTCATGGACCCGGACACGTCCACCAAGAAAACCAGGTTGGCCGGCGCCAGGTCCGCCACCGCACGGTCGGACGCCTTGATACCGATGCGCAGCAGGCGGGTGTGCGGGTTCCATGGCGACGGAGCCAGTTCGGTGGTCACGCCGAACGGCGATCCGTCGGTGGGCAACGCGTAGTTGTAAGGAAAGTAATTGACCATTTCCTCCAGTCGTACAGCGCCTTCGGGCGGCAGGCTACCCTGGTTGAGGAAACGTCGCACATTGGCGTAGCTGCCGGTGTCGACATCGACGCTGAAGGTGGAGACCGGCGTTTCGGCCACGCTGTGGATGGGGTTGTCCGGTAGTTTTTCGTATTGCTCCCGCGGCTCGGAGCGATAGTCCCCAATGATCGAGTCGTTCATCATCTTCGAGGAGGCCATCGGTGCCGGCGCACTCATGCGCTGTACCGCAGGCTGGGCCATATAAGCTACCTCGCCCTTAAGCTCAGAGCTGGGCGCCGCAGCTACCGGCTCGCCCGGCTTGGCGGTTTCCCCGTACGGCTGGCTACAACCGGCCAGCGCCACCAGCAGGGTCGCGGCGAAGCCCTGGGCAGCGGGGCGTAGGAATGGAAGCGGGCGGGACATGGGCTGAACCTCGTGAGTGGATGATCCGTTCACAAGCTTGGACGAGAGACTTTCATGGTTCGGGTTAACGACCGGAACTTTTTTTCATGGACTTGAAAAACCGAGCCTGGCCACTCAAGGAGGCCAGGCGGTTCAGGCAGGTAGACTAGCGGGACGGAATGGTCCGCAGATCATCGGCAATGGCCAGGCAATCATCGCAACTCACGACCCAACGATTTCCACCACCGTTTTTCCTTCGCCACGCCCCTTGGCTACCAGGTCGAACGCCTCGTTGACGTCTGCCAGACCAAACCGGTGCCGGTCGACCTTGATCCGTAATTGCCCGGCTTCGACCAGAGTCGCCGCCTCCCGCAAGATCTGGCCGTGGTGCTCGCGGCCCTTGCCGGTCAACAGTGGCATCAAGGTAAACACCCCGGAATAACTCGCGCCCCGGAACGACAATGGCGCCAGGCTGTGCTGGCCCCAGCCAAGGCAACTCAAGACGTGACCGGTATAGGTCTTCACCGCATTGAATGAAGCATCCAGGGTCGAACCGCCTACGGTGTCATAGACAATGTCGAAACCCTCGCCAGCGGTGTGCAGGCGCACGTAGCTCTCGACATCCTGGGCCCGGTAATCGATGGCGATCGCCCCCAGTTCACGGATGAAGTCCAGGCTGGTGGCCGAACCCGTGGCATACACATCGGCACCACGAGCCTTGGCGATCTGCACGGCCATCTGGCCGACACCGCCGGCGCCGCCGTGGATCAGCACTTGCTGGTCAGCTCGTACGTTGGCGCGATCCACCAAACCTTCCCAGGCCGTAATGAACACCAGCGGCAACGCCGCTGCTTCGCGCATGCTCAAGGAGCGGGGCTTGAGCGCGATCAAACGCGCATCGACGGCGATGTATTCGGCCAGGGCGCCTTGAGCCCCGCCGATCCCGCCGGCCATGCCAAATACCTCATCGCCTGGGGCGAAGTCGTCTACCCCTTTGCCCAACTCGACCACCGTCCCGGCCAGATCGATACCCAGCACTGCCGGTAGCGGCTGGCGGGCATGGGCGCCGCCTCCGGTCGCGATCTTGGTATCAAGCGGATTGATGCCAGCGGCATGCACCTTGATCAGGACCTGCCCTTGACCGGGAACAGGTCTTGAGAGATGGCGGATAACCAGCGGAGCCTGGGCGGTCTCGGCAACGGCGGCGAACATAGTGTGGGTCATGACGGCAAATCTCCAATGAGTGGGTAGGTTCATATTGCGAGTCATGGCGCATTCCGATAAGTAAGCAACAATGGATAGGATTTATTCCAAACGAAGGCCAAATCCCTATGGATCTGTTCGAGGCAATGCAGATATTCGTGCGGGTGGTCGAGCGTGGCTCGTTCTCGGCTGTCGCCAGGGAGATGAACCTGGGCCAACCGGCGGTGAGCAAGCAGATCCGCGCATTGGAGCGACAACTTGGCGGAGCATTGCTTGTCCGTAGCACCCGGCAACTCGCGTTGACCGACCAAGGCCAGCGCTTCTACGTCGAAAGCAAGGAAATCCTCGCCAGCCTGGACAGCGCCCGGCTCAATTTTGCCAGCGGCCAGGAAGCGATTGCCGGGCCCCTGCGCGTTGCGGCGCCCGTGAGTTTCGGGCGATTGTGCATCGCACCGTTGATCGGTGATTTCCTGGCGCGCCACCCGAAGGTCCTGATCGACCTGAGGCTGGGCGATCACAATGAGGATCTACTCAAGGAAAACATCGACGTCGCCATTCGTATCGGCGCGGTGAAAAACGAAGGGCTGGTGGCTGTTTCCCTCGGCGACAGCCCTCGCCAGGTATATGCCTCCCCGGTTTACCTGCAACAACACGGCACGCCGCTTGAGCCGGCCGATCTGGCCGGGCATAACTGCCTGGGCTTCACGTTGTTGGAGCATTACGACGTCTGGCGATTTGAGCGCGAGGGCGCTCAGCATCGGGTGAACATCAAGGGTAATGTCACCAGCAACAGCAGCGAGGCCATCCGGGAGATGGTGCTCAGCGGGCTGGGGATTTCACTCTCGCCGCAGTGGTTGTTCGCCGCCGATCTGCGCCAGGGAGCCGTATCCGCCCTGCTGCTCGATTACCAGCCGGCGGCCCTGCCCATCAGCGCGGTGTTCAACCACGACCGAAGGCGCTCGGCCCGAACCCGTGCGTTTGTCGACTTCCTGCGCGAACGCCTGGCCCATCAGACCTGACCGGGTACGGGGCTATACAGCCAGGTCAAGACTCGCAGGCCAATGAAGGCTGCGCTGCTTTTGTGTGGCGGACTGGAAAATACAGCGCCGCCCCTACCCCGACTGCCCCCATCACCACGCAATACCCCACGCATACCCACGGACTCCAAGGCACCAGCGCAATCAACACCAGCGGCGTCATGCTCGCCCACAGTGCATAGGCAATGTTGTAGGTGAACGAGATGCCGGACACGCGGATCTTTGGCGGGAACAGGTTGACCATCACCGACGGCACCGCGCCGACCACGCCGCAGCCCAGGCCGGCCACGGCGTAGGCCAGGCCCAGCCAGGCGCCGCCGCTGATCAGGCTGGCATAGAGCAGCGCAATGCCCACCGGCAGCAGCAGGCTGTAGAGCAGGACGGTGCGCCATGCGCCGATGCGGTCGACGACCAGGCCGGCCAGGACGCAGCCGATGTTCAGGAAGACGATGCCCAGGCTGCTCAGGGCGAAGGTGTGGCCGGGGCTCATGCCGAAGCTTTTTTGCATCACGGTTGGAGTGATGACCACGAACACCACCACCGCGGAGGTCAGCACGCAGGTCAGGATGACGGCCGGCAGCAAGGCGTGTCGGTAGTCGCGCAGAACCGTGCGCAACGGCAGCTCAGCGGCACCTTCGCGATTGGCTTGCAGGGCCACGAAGATAGGCGTTTCGCTCAACCAGCGACGCAGCCAGACGCCAATCACGCCAAATACCCCGCCCAGCAGGAACGGCAGGCGCCAGGCGTAATCGAGGATTTCCTCAGGCGTGTAGATGCGCGCCAGCGCGGTTGCGGTCAGCGCGCCCAGCAAGTAGCCGAAGGTCAGGCCAGCCTGGAGAAAGCCCAGGGCGTAGCCCCGGTGATGCAACGGTGCATGTTCAGCCACGAATACCCAGGCGCTGGGCACCTCGCCGCCTACCGCCGCGCCCTGGAGGATGCGCAACGCCAAGAGCAGCAGTGGGGCGAAATAGCCGATCTGGGCATAGGTCGGCATTACACCGATGAGCAGGCAGGGCAAGGCCATCATCAGGATGCTCAGGCTGAACACCCGTTTGCGCCCCAGGCGATCGGCGAAGTGCGCCATGAGGATGCCGCCCAATGGCCGGGCCAGGTAACCGGTGGCGAAAATCCCGAAGCTTTGCAGCAAGCGCAGCCAATCGGGCATTTCCGGGGGGAAGAACAACTGACTGAGGGTCAGGGCAAAGAAGACGAAGATGATGAAATCGTAGATCTCCAGCGCGCCGCCCAGGGCCGCGAGGCCCAAGGTCTTGTAATCGGAGCGGCTGAATCGGTCGCCTGGCAGATGGGTTTGGGCAGTCATAGGCACATATGCAGATGAGTTTTAAAAGCCCACGACTCAGGCGTCGCGGTCGTTATCCACAGGCTCGGCCGGTGGTTGGCCTGGCGCGGCATCGTCGGCCGCGTCGGCAGGCAGGTAGTCCTTACGGCTTCGGGCAATGGCCCGGCGGATTTCGTCGCCCTTGGTGGGGCAGTTCAAGAGGCGGGCGATGCCGTCGAATTTCTGCGTCATCGTCATCCTCCGGCATGAGTGAACAGGGGCTCGATAGTGCTCGCTTTGACGCGTGATGCCAATGGTGTGGTTGGGGTTGCCGGGCAACCTGGCGGGAGCAAGCTCCTCGCCACGGGGATTTGTGGGGGCAGGAGTCCGCGCCAGCCCTTGCCCACCGGCTTCTCAACGGTGGTAGCGGCGAACAACGCTGCTGTTGCGCAATACGTGGCCTTTGATCTTTTCCATCAGCTGGGCGCGGGTCAGGCCGGCCGGCAAGGCTTCCGGCGGCAAGTCCAGGGCGAAAAGCTGGATCAGGTAGTGATGGGCGCTGTCACCAATAGGCGGACATGGCCCGATGTAGCCGTGGGTGTCCTTGCTATTGATGCCGCTCATGCCTTCCAGGGAGGACTTGGTGCCCGCCCCCGCCGGAATCTGCCGCGTGCTGGCCTTGATCCCATAATGCACCCAGTGATCGACACCCTGACCGCGCTGGCCGTCCGGGTCGAGCATGACGATGGCATAACTGAGCGTACCGGGCGGGCCGGCGTTCCAGCTCAGCGCCGGGGAAATATTCTTGCCGCCACAATTGTTGGCGTCACTGGCAGCCGCCGCGGTGAACAGGCGGTCGTCCGACACGCCAGGAATGTTGAGGGTGAAACGGTCCTCGGCCCGGGCGGCCCCTTGTGCACAGAGCACCAGGGCAACGGCTGCCAGCCAGGGGGCGAGAGAGTTCAATCGGGTCATACCGGGCACCTTATGTGGATCAGGCCATGGACGGCCTGCGAACTATAGCCGCAGCGCCCACCCGGTTGCAGTGACAATTACGCTGAACCTCGTTCCGAACCATCGACTCCAACGGGAAACGCCTGACGGAGATCGACCATGCCTATGCATAACGTCGCCCGCTTCGCTGATGTGCGCGAGGACCGCGGCCTTGAAGTGAGCATCAACGACACCTCCATCGTACTGCTGCGTGCAGGCGGTCAAGTGCGGGCCTTCCAGGGCAAGTGCCCACATGCCGGCGCGCCATTGGCCAAGGGCGCGGTGTGTCACGGACGGCTGATCTGCCCTTGGCACAAGGCCGGCTTCCGCGCCGAAGACGGCGCCCTGTGCGAGCCCCCGGCCCTCGACAGTCTGCAGCGCTATCACGTCGAGGTGCGCGGCGAGGATGTCTGGGTCGATGACCAACCACTCCCGGCGCAGAAAATCCCCCCGGCCGACGATCCGCGCACGTTTGTCATCATCGGGGCGGGCGCGGCCGGCACCGCGTGTGCTGCGGCGTTGCGGGATAAAGGCTTCGGCGGGCGGATCCAGCTGATCGACCGCGAAACCGAGGCCGGGTACGACCGCACGGTGCTGAGCAAATATGTGTTGGCCGGCGACATGGCGGTCGACGAGACGCCGCCGCTGCGCGATGAAAGTTATTTCACCCGACAACGCATCGAAAGGGTCCGTGGCGAAGTCACGCGGCTGGACCCCAACGCCCGGCGAATCCGACTCGCCGACGGCCAGGACCTGAGCTACAACGCACTGCTCATCGCCACCGGCGCAGTGCCCAGGATGCCGGACCTGCCTGGCATCGATTTGCCGCAGGTCTTCGTGCTGCGCTCGATCGCCCACACCCGGCGGATCCTTGCCAAGGCCCGACCGGGGCAGCGGGCAGTCCTCATCGGCGACAGCTTCATCGCCATGGAAGCAGCCTCGGCCTTGCGCAAACGCGATCTGAGCGTGACCGTCCTGGCCCGCCATCCGGTACCGTTCGCCGCCCAGTTCGGTGAGAACGTCGGTCAGGCCATTCTGGCTCGGCATCGGGCCAACGGTGTGGTTTATCACACCGACGGTGAAGCGGCGCGGATCGAGGGCACCGGCAAGGTCGAAGCGGTGGTGCTGGATAACGGCCAACGCTTTGCTGCGGACCTTGTCATCGTCGGCATTGGCGTGCGCCCGGCCACCGAGCCGTTTGCGGACTTGCCACGGGAGCAGGACGAATCGCTGGCGACCGACGCCGGCATGCGCGTGACCGATGGTGTATGGGCCGTCGGTGATATCGCGACCTTCCCGCTCAACGGCCAGCCTCGGCGAATCGAGCACTGGCGCCTGGCCCAGCAGCAAGCGCGCATCGCCGCCGCGAACATGCTCGGGGGTGATGAGCAGTACCTGGACGTGCCGTTTTTTTGGACCTATCACTTCGGCAAACGCTATGACTATCTCGGTCACGCCGAGCACTGGGACGAGGTGGAGTTCAAGGGCACGCCCGAGCATCCACCCTTTATCGCCCTGTTGGGCAAAGAAGGCCTGGTCGCGGCCGCCGTGGCCTGCGATGAAGGCCGAGCCATGGCGGCACTGGCCCAGCGCATGAAACAGCCGTTACCGATGGATCAGGCGTGGCGCTTGGTTCGGGATTTCTCATCTTTCTGACAAGACAGCCCCACACAGGGCAAGGCCAACCTGGATCGGATGTGGGAGCGAGCCTGCTCGCGATTGGCCGGCACAGCTTGAATCGATGTTGCCTGACACACCGCTATCGCGAGCAGGCTCGCTCCCACAGTTGGACGAGTTTTTTTACACGGTGTTATCGACCGGCAGGTGAATGACTCGTGGACGCTCCAACGGCGCCAGCGGCGGGGGCTGCATTTCAGGACTGAGCACATGGAAATGCGGCACCACCTGGCTGATGTCACCCTCCTGATTGTTGTGGATAATCTTCGAGCCGGGTTGGCGCAAGGTGTCCAGGCGCCCGTCGGTCAATTTGAAGCTTTCGCTCAAGCCTTGGTCGTCCACTACCGGCGCGGGCAGTCGGCGCTGGGCGAAGCTGCGGCTCTTGCGTTGCTGATAACGCGCCCAGGCAATCAGTACCACTGCGTTGACCAGTGCCACCCAGCCGTAGATCTGCAAGGTGCCGAGGGTCTCGAACGCCGAGCCACCGAGCCGCGGACCGGCATGGCTATCGAACAACGGCCACAAGCCGTTGATCAGCAGGTACAACAGGCCGATCCACGCGAACACGGTGAACAGCACATCGATGACCACCAGAAAAGGTCGTTGGCGGGTCCTGATAATTTTCATCCGATCACTTCCTCTTCCTGATCATCGATCGGCTTGATGCCGCGATCCGGGCTGATCCAACGCGCCCGTTTCTGATGCTGCCCGAACAGCACTTTGGGAAAGCTCACCAGGGTGGTGAACAGACTGATCAGCCAGAACACCAGCGGATACCAGACCACCCAGAACATGATGTGCCATAGGCCTTTTTCGTAGCGACGGTCGATCAGGATGCTCACCGCGAACTGCATCAGGCACACCGCTGCCAACAACAATCCGGTGAAGGCCGGTGGCATCAGATGGTCGACCGCGATGGCCGCCGGCATCTCGACGAACTTGCCCGTGCCCCAGAAAATCACCGACAACAGGAAGGTGAACGCCCAACCGGTGGACAGGCAGTACTCGAACAACAGCGGCCACAGGTAGCGATGGCGGTATTGCCAGATGCCACGGATGTTCTTGAACAACACTTCGGCGCCGCCCTGGGCCCAACGCAGCCGCTGCCGCCACAGGCCGCGCAGGGTTTCGGGCATCAGGATCCAGCACAACGCCCGGGGTTCGTAGAAGATGCTCCAGTGGTCCAATTGCAGCTTCCAGCTGATGTCGATGTCTTCGGTGATCATATCCGGGCTCCAGTAGCCGACCCGATGCAGGGCGGTGCGGCGGAACGCGACGATCACGCCGGAGACGGTGAAGATCCGTCCGAACACCCGCTGGGTGCGCTTGATTAGGCCGATGATCGAAGAAAACTCGCCGACCTGGACCCGCCCCACCAGCGTCGAACGGGTGCGGATGCGCGGGTTGCCGGTCACCGCGCCGAGGCGGGCGTTGTCGAGCATGGGGGCGACCAGATAGGCGCAGGTATTGGGTGCCAGCAGCGCGTCACCGTCGATGCACACCAGGTATTCGCTGCGTGCGGCGATGGCCCCCATGCGCAGGGCCACCGCCTTGCCCTGATTTTCCGCGAGGTGCAGTACGCGCAGGCGTGGGTCATGGGCCGCCAACTGGTCGAGCACCTGGGCGGTGTTGTCCTTGGAGCCATCATTGATCGCAATGACTTCGATATTCGGGTAATGCTGGCCCAGCGCTGCGTGGATGGTGTCGGCGACGTTGTCGCCCTCGTTGAAACACGGGACCAGGATACTGATCAGCGGCTCGCCGGCCAGGGACGGCGGCAGCGTGTCGTCCTTCCACGGCCAGTGGCGTTCCCAGTGCAGCCAGAAATACAGGCCACCGGCGATCCACAACCCGGACATGAACAGCGGGTAAAAGAACACGAAGTCCATCAGGAATTGCCCAGTGACCAGGAAGATCAGACCCAGGGGCACCCCAAGGACGATCGCCAGCACCAGCAGGGCGAGCAGTCTGTCGAGCATGTCAAGGATTCCACTTGTTGGAGAGCGCCGGCCGCACGGTCTTGACGGCAGGCTGGTCGTCGATGAAGTTGTCCGGGTAGTAGCCGAAACTGGTCACGCCCTTACGCTTGAGGCGCCCCATCCAATCGGCCAGTCGTTCGCCGTCGATGTCGCGGGCCGGTTGGCTGTCCCAATCCCGCGCCTGCAATTCGAACACCGTGCGCTTGAGCGCACCGGGACGAGCCTTGACGGTGTCCACCAGGCGCTCAAGCCAAGGGCCGGATTGCTCCAGAGGCTGTTTTTCCATCAACGGCATGGCCATCGGTGCCGTCCAGTCGTAGGCACCGAGGAAGTCGTCGAGATTCTGGGCGAACCAGGCTTCGCTTTCGGGATTGAGCATCGGCTCGGCGAAAATATTGCGCGCCGTCAGCACTTGCGGGCCGCGAATCGCCCTGACCTTGGCGGTCAGCTCATGGGTGAAGTCGATCAGGTAGCGACTCTTGAAACGGGTCCAGCGCTGCATCGTCGCCGGGTCGTCGCGCAGGGCCGCAATGGACGTGGGCAGACCGTGGGCGGCATAGACTTTCAGGGCGGCGGGACTGGCGTCCTCGAAGTCGGAAAACACCGCGTCGTCATGATAGAGAACGCCGTCCACCGAGCTCATCCGCGCCAGGTCTTCGTAGATTTCGCCGATGACCTTGCGCACGTTCGGATCGAACGGCGACAGGCGCACGTATTGGTCGGGGGCGACACCGATCTTGCCGGTCCGAGGGTCCCAACGCTGTACCCGTGAAAGCTTGGCGTCGAGGGCGAAACTGAGCACCGGCATCCAGGCATAGACCTTGGCGTTGGCCCGGGTGCGCAATTGCCACGCCACCCGGTCGAACAGATCGGCCCGAACGGGCAGGTGACGGTTGGGGAAGTACAGCGAATGCACCAGGCCGTCGCCTTGCGGATCAGCGAAGGCCTGCAGGAACACGGTGTTGGCGCCCAGGTCGGAAATGCGCTGGATCAGCTTGCCGACGTTGGCTTCCTGCTGCGCCGGATCCGGATCATAGACGTAATCCAGATCGACGTGGACGACGCGCATCGGGTCCATCGTCTGCACGGAGACGATGCTCTCGGCGAAGTGCGCGCCATCCGGATCGGAAGCCACCAGAAAGCGTGGGCCACTCATCAGGTTATCGAGGCTGTCGAGGCCGTCCTCCAGGGTGAGGGCCATCTGGTAGCCTTCGCTGCCGATGACCTGCAACGCCGTGCCGTCGGCTTCGCCGTAAGGCCAGACCCAGACCCGCGGACTGTAGCCGGCGACCTTGCGGATTTTCTCGGAAATCGCCACGACGTCCTGGCGCAGGCGCGCTTGGAAATCCGCCTCGGTTTCGTAGCGGCCGGTGGCCGGATCGTAGCGCCGGGTGGTCGCTGCAGGCTGCTGGTTGCCCTGGGGGTTGGCGAGTATGCCTTTGTGGTTGGCGTCGGTGTGGGCGGCGATTTCCACCAGGCCCGAGTGGGCAACCTCGCGAACCTGCTCCCAGGTCAGGAACTCGGAGCGTTTGCGCGGCACACCGGCGAAATCCACGGTCTGGTTCTGCGGCGTATCGACCCAACTGCCGACCGGGGCCAGGATCGCCGGCCAGTTATAGGCGCGCAAGATCGGCATCACCCGGGTGTAAAAGCTTGAATAGCCGTCGTCGAAACTCAACAGCACCGCGCGCGGCGGCAAATCCGGGCCACCGTTGCGGGCAGCGATGATCTGGTCCACGGTGACCGGCTGGTAATGGTTTTCCCGCAGCCACGCCAATTGCTCGATCAGCCGTTCGGTGCGCACGGCCACCAGTGCCTGGTCCGGGTCAAGATCTTCGACATCGTGGTAGGCAATGCCGAGTACATGGTTCTTCGGCCACGGTGCCTCGTTGGCCGCTATAGGACGCTCCGAGGGCGGCGTGAACGCCGGGGCTTGCTGGGCGCACGCGCTGATCAGCAAGACCCCCAGCAGCAGAATGAATCGCGAAATGACGGGCATCTTCAAACTCTTCTAGAAGCGGTAGGTGAGGTCGACAAGCAAGCGCAGATCGCTTTCGCGATCGCCGTCGTAAGGGCGGTTGAGCCAACTCAGCGCGGCGCCGGCCTCGAGGACGTCGTTCCAGATGACGCGTTGCCCGTAGCTGAACAGCCCCATGGCGCCAGTGCCGTGGTCGCGCTGGCTGTAGCTGCCGGCACCGATCTGGAATTGCTGGCTCCAGGTGGTTTCGTAGCGGCGATGCAGTACGTGGTTCGCGCTAACCGTGGGCATGACGCTGAAGTCCGACTTGGGATTGAAGTAGGGCACCTCGTCGGACCCGCTGTTGCGACTGGCGCCCACTTCCAGACCCAGTTCCACTTGCAGGCGCGGCGCGCTGTAAAGGCCTTCACGGCCCGTCAGCAGGGTCTCGAGGCGGTTGTTGCCGTCGCTGAAATGGGACGGGCTGACGGCCAGCCGCCACTCGCGACTTTCGTTGGCGCGCCAGCGCACGAAACCGCTACCGCCATTGGCCCGGATGCCGCTGTTGAGTGCCCGCAACGGGGTGTTGGCCGAGAGGTAATCCAGGCTGCCGCCGTACTGCCAGTGGTCGTTGATGTCCCGGGCCACGGCCACGCGGGCGCCTTGCTTGTCGCCGGAACCGTAAGCGTGATTGGAGACCTCGGCCTCCAGCGTCATGTCCCGCGTACGGCGCTCCACCCCGAGGCGCTGCCAGCGGTGATGGCCAGTGCCCTCTTCAAAGTCACCGGTGGCGTAGCCTGCGCCGCCGAACAGCCGCCAATCCTCATCGACGGGCGGGCTGTAGAGCAACGTTTCGATACCGAAATCCCGGCTGCCAGTGACCGCGCCGGCGTCGCCGTTGCCGCCGCCATAGCTTTTCCCGGTGTAGGCTTCGATGCGCAGTTCGGCCATATCGTGTACGTCGCGCTGGCGTTGCAGGCGTTTGACATGGGCATTTTCCGGGTAACGGGCAACCACGTCATCGGTCAGGGCATCCAGTTGCCGCCATTCCTGCAAGTCCATCGCGGCACGGGCCTGGGCAATTTCCAGGTCGCGATTGCGCGGGATCGTGGCCTCGACTTCCTTGAGCAGGCTTTCCGAGCGGCGCGGCCAGTCCCGGGCCTGGTAGAGATCGGCCTGGGCCAGGCGCATGCCGGTGTTGCCGGGGCCTTGAGCGACGAGCGCTTGCAGGCGAGTCTCGGCAGAAGGCAGATCGGCGCCATAGGTACCGGCTTGTGCGGCGAGCTGCTGGGCATCCATCCATTCATCGTTGGGGTTGCCGATCGGCAGGCCCTTGAGTTCGATACGCGGGCGCTGGGACTTGGCCATGTCTTCGGCCAGCGCTCGTGCCTCTTCGGACTTTTCGCTTTCCAGCAGTGCGTAGTAGAGCGCGGTGTTGTCTTCGAAGCGATCAGCCGGGTCGGCATCCGGCGCCGTCAACACCCGACGGTACAGATCGACAGCGATTTCCGGCTCCCGCTGCTCCAGGTAGGAAGACGCCACCCAGCGCAGGGCATAGGTCGGGATGCTCACGCCTTCGGCGATCAGTTTCTGGTATTCGGCAATCACCTCAGCCCGACGCGCGCGGGCGTTGAGGGCGCCCATGCGATCGATACGCCAGCGCAGCACGTCGCCGTGGGCCTCCTCCACGGGCGTCCAGGTAGCGAGCAATTTGTCGTAATCGGCCAGGGCACGGTCGGCAATGACGAAGCGCTCCTGTTCGCTACGGCTGGCCATGTCCGACAGACGGACTCGTTCGGCGGCAACGTCGCCTTCCAATCGTCGTTGTACGCCACGATCGATCAGCCCAGGCTGTAGACGCGCCAGGCGCAACGCCGGCTCGGGCAACCTGGCCCGTTGCAGAGCGATGACATATTCGCGTGCCACCTCAGGCTGATTGCCGGCGCGGTAAAACGCCTGGTCATATTCGAACAGCGCTTCGTGAGGGCTGTTGGCGCGGGTCAGGGCGTAGCCCAGCGCCATACGCCGCATCGGATCTGCCGGCTTGGCGGCTACCAGGGCTCGGGCGCGGCTGACGGCTTCGTCGGGCTTGCCGGCATCGGCCTGGGTCAAGGCGAGGCCCAGTTGCAGGTCTGGATTTCGCGGATCGATCAGCAATGCCTGGCGATACAGTTCGGCTGCCGAATCCCAGCGCTTGAGGTTGCGATAGGCGCGGGCCGTTGCCGCCAATGCCTGCACCGGCAGGTCGCGATGGCGTCCTTGGGTTTCATAAACTTGGACCACCTCGGCATCGAGGCCGGCCCAGCTGGCGATCTGCAAATGGTCGCTGATCTGCGCAGCGCTCGCCTGAGCGCTCGGCACTTTGCGCAGTGCGCTCAAGGCCGGCGTGTAATGGCCAGCGCGGGCATCAAGCACCATCTGGTCATAAGCAGTGTCCGCCATCGCCAGCGCCGGCCAGCACAATTGGCTGCACAGCGCGGCGCGAAACAGCGGGCGCAGACCACGTTGAATAAAGGGACCCACAGTACGCGGCATTCGTCAGTATCCTTACATGGCCAGCCGGGTCGCAGTGCCCCCTTGCCCATCAAACAGGAAGCCGGATCATGGAGTCCGGCCAAGCTCTAATGGGCTTAGTCTTGCACTCTCGGACAGGTCATCTTTCGGAACGCAATAATTCTTCAGAATCTCTTCAGATTTGGTGGGGGGAAAAACGACGGGCATAAAAAAACCCGGCCAGTGCATCGCACGGACCGGGTTTGGGTGTTGCCTGGACGAGTTACTGGATGGCGACGCCCCCACCCAGCTTGTTCATCACAAACTGCGAGAATTGCTCGACGGTCATTTTCTGGCCATTGAAGTCGACCTGATTGTTGGCGTAATGCAATTTGGTGACAACATCATTGCCTTCCAGGGTCGCCAGCTGAGTACCGACGGCCATGGCGCTGAACATATCGCTGGTGGCAGTGGCCTGGTCGGCGATCAGCTTGGCGTCGGTCTGGCCTTCCATCTGTGCTTGCACGGTCATCAGGTCCACCAGCATCGGCTTGGAAACCTTGAGGTTGAAATCCAGCAGGGCGAGCAGCTGACGGGCCAGCTCATCCGGCGGCAGGTCCATGGACTGCGGCTTGGCCAGGTCAACGACCAGGTTGGCGCGGCTTTCGCCGTTGGCAGTATTGAACGACAGATTTTCCAGGGCGATCTGAGGAGCGCCAGCCAGGAGTTTTTCCAGATCAGCCTTGACCTGTGCTTCTTCGGCTTCGGTCAGGTTCAACTCTGGAGCGGGTTCGCCGGCGGCAGCGGCCTCGGCTGCGGCTTTTTCGTAAGGTTGCAGTTTGGTCTGGTAAATTTGCATCAACGACATCGTGGCAGGGATATCGAGATTTTTCAGGCTTACCGCCATCTGCGCAGAACCGATCACTTTGTCGTTGAACGCCAATTCACCGATCTTGTAGTCGGCACGTCCCGAAGCGCTAGTACCGTTCTCGGAGCTGTTGTTCTTCATCTCGAAGTTCTTCAGGCTCAATACCGACTTGGGCTCACCAAACGTGACCTTGGTATTGCTCAGCAGCACGGTGTTATCACCCATGTAGTAACCATAGGTGCTCTTGCTCAGGTTGCTGGCCAGGGTCAGGCCATTGACTTCAACCTGCACTGGAGTCTGTTCTTCCGAAACGGTGGTGATCTTGAAGCTGTCCATATAGCCGTCGGCCTTGACCTTCTGCCCTTGGGCGCTGGCGGCCAGGTCGACTTTCAAGCCGGAGAACGTCAGTTGGGATTGCTCATCCAGCTTGGTGTCCAGCGGCAGCAGCTCGTAGGTACCATTGATGGATTCGTCATAACCCAGGTTGGTGATACCTTTGAGCGGGGATTTGCCATCGGTGGCGGCAAACCATTTATCGGTCAGCGGGTTGCGCTCAAGCTCGGTGTGACTGGTTGCCATGACTGGCAGCCACTTGAGCGTTACCAAGCGCGAGAACGGCAGCGGGCCGTGCTCGATGCGGTCAACGAGCAGCAGCTCAACCGGCTCGCCACCGAACATCTCGCCTTCACCTTTGAGGCGGTAGTGAGCAGTACTGCTGAACGTGCCACGCTCCAGGGAAATCAGCTCCAGGCTGGATGTGCTGTTGGAGCCGGCCAAGGCTACTTGCATCTGTTTGTTGCTATCGGCAATAGCGTCTTTCAACACTCCTTCGAGTTTGGTGCCGGTGTACCACGCGCCACCCGCGCTGATTGCACCGACTGCCACTACGATTCCCAGGAGTACGCTTGCTGATTTATTCATGAGTGACCCGATTGATATCCATGGTTGAAGAAAGCCGTCGTCTTCCCTGACCCGCAAGGGGTGTGGCTCGACGCCGTGAAGTGGGGCGAGATTACCATCAGGCACACCCGCACGCCCAATGTTTAAAGGGGGGAAAACGTTTTCTTGAGAGGTGGTCTACGAATATTCGACTTCTATCTCATCGAGCTGGTGGTCGAAAGTCTTGAGTCGAGCGGTCCAGGTGTACACCAGCACCTCGAAATCACGATTGATCACCGCCGAACCCGGTGAATCCGCACGTGAATCGCAAAAGTCCAGTTGGTAACGCTCTCGGGCCATGGCATTAGCCACATCGCACAGCTCACGAGCGTTGTTCAGCCAGTGCCAACCATCCTGGGTTACTTGCTTGTCCAAGGCTGCACATTGGGTTTTCAGGGCCTCAAGGCTTTTTTCTAACGGCGTACCGGTGAGTTCCCCCATGACTTCCTGGAACGTACGACCCGGCTGCCAATAACTGCCCCAGAAATAACGATCAAAGACTGTTTCGACCCTCCGCAAAGCCACCTTGGTATCCCAGATCAGCACCAGGGTCTTGCCTTGTTCGAGGTGTTTTTTCTTGATGCGTTGGCCTTGAAGTGTCGCGCAAGCCACGACCGCGATGGATATCACACCGATCAAGGCGGCTGCGCTGTCCAGAAACAGCAACGCCCTGTCGATCTGATGAGTGAGCATCACGCCGTAGAAATAGGTGGCCGAAAGCAAGATCAGCGCTGCAATGGCGCACCAGAAGCCGGGAGCATAAGGGTTTTTCATTATTGGAATCCCCATGACCAGTGACGTCGCAGGCTCCTCTGTTCACCAGTGCCCCGACTACCAAAGCATAGCAATGGCGTCACGGTTTGCCGCAGAGTTCCATCAATCAGAGGAGCGATCCGATTACCGGCCCAAAACGACAGAACCCCTGTCTGCTGAGGCAGACAGGGGTTCTGGGAATTC
>NZ_JBKGGX010000029.1:0-67756 GCF_052041925.1 Pseudomonas sp. SMN5 | reverse complement strand
CTCCCACAGTGATCCGCGTTAGCTTCGGCTCATCCGGTAAACGCAATGCTCTCCACCACCTCCAGGTCGTACCCTGTCAACCCCGCGTACTTAAGCGGTGGCCCCAGGTGGCGCAACTTGCCGACGCCCAGGTCCTGGAGGATCTGCGCCCCGGTACCCACTTCAGAATAGATGCGTGATTGGGACCGGCTGAACTGCCTGGGGGGCTGGGTGAGTTGCGGCACGCGCTCGAGCAGCGCCTGGGAGGATTCGTGGTTCGCCAGCACGACCACCACGCCACAACCTTCTTCGGCGACCCGTTGTAACGCCGCCCATAGCGTCCAGTTGGATGGTCCGTGGTATTCGGCGCCCACCAGGTCCCGCAGCGGGTCGATCACGTGCACTCGTACCAGGGTCGGTTCGTCGCGACGAATCTCACCCATGACCATCGCCATGTGCACGCCGCCCTCGATACGATCTTCAAAGGTGAACAAGCGGAAGGTGCCGTGCACCGTCGGCAATTCGCGCTCACCGATGCGCACCACGGTGTGCTCGGTGCTCAGGCGGTAGTGGATCAGGTCGGCGATGGTGCCGATCTTGATGCCGTGCTTGCGCGCGAACACTTCCAGGTCCGGGCGACGGGCCATGGTGCCGTCGTCGTTCATCACCTCGACGATCACCGAAGCGGGCGTGAAGCCCGCCAGGCGCGCCAGGTCGCAACCGGCTTCGGTGTGCCCGGCGCGGGTCAGCACGCCACCTTCCTTGGCGCGTAATGGGAAGATGTGCCCCGGCTGCACGATATCGGCAGGGCCGGCATCGGCAGCCACGGCGGACGCGACGGTGCGGGCCCTGTCGGCGGCGGAAATGCCGGTGGTCACGCCCGTGGCGGCTTCGATGGACACTGTGAACGCGGTGCTGAACACGCTGCCGTTGCTCGGCACCATCTGTTCGAGGCCCAGGCGCTGGCAATGCTCGTCGGTCAGGGTCAGGCAGATCAGCCCACGGGCTTCCCGGGCCATGAAGCTGATGGCCTGGGCGCTGCAACAGTCGGCGGCGAGTAGCAGGTCGCCTTCGTTTTCGCGGTCTTCGTCATCCACCAGCAACACCATCTTGCCCAGGCGGTAGTCTTCGATGATTTCCTGAATGCTGTTAAACGCCATGTCGGGCTCTCTTGTTCTTTATGAAATGCTGGATGGAAACAATTTGTGGTATACCATAATACAAAATAAACCGAGAGGTCACTATGAAGGCGTACTGGATTGCCCATGTGGATGTCACCGACCCCGATCAATACAGTCAATACACCCAGCGGGCACCGGCGGCGTTCGCCTTGTATGGCGCGCGCATGCTCGCCCGGGGCGGGCGTAGCGAAGCGATGGAAGGCAGGGCGACGCCGCAGCGCAGCGTGGTGATCGAGTTCGACTCTTACGAGCAGGCGGTGGCTTGCTACCACTCGCCGCAGTATCAGGAGGCCAAGCGCCACCGCAAGGACGTGGCCCAGGCCGAAGTGATCATTGTCGAGGGCGTGCCGCCTGCGTAGGCGTGGATGCCAGATCATTCACTGTGGGAGCGAGCAAGCTCGCTCCCACAGAGGATTTCACAAGGTGGATTTCACAGGCTGGGCTCCACAAGGGTGATCAACGAATGAAATGGATCTTGCCGCTGTCGTCGTTGCCGATGTAGATGCCATAGACGCCAGCCTGGCGTTCCTCGATATAACGTTCGAGGATCTGCCGGATGGCCGGGTAGTAGATGCTGTCCCAGGGAATGTCTTCGGGAGCGAAGAACTGGCAGGCGAGGGTTTCCGGGCCGAACTGGCCAGTGATTTCCACGGCGACGGCGCGGAAGATAATGTAGACCTCGCTGATCTTCGGCACGCTGAAGATCGAGTAGGGCGAAACTATGTCGGCGCGCACGCCGGTTTCTTCCCAGACTTCCCGCAGCGCGGCCTGCTCAGTGGTCTCATTGCCCTCCATGAAGCCAGCCGGGAGGGTCCAGGTGCCTGGGCGTGGCGGGATGGCGCGTTGGCACAACAGGTACTTGCCATCCTGCTCGATGATGCATCCGGCGATAATCTTCGGATTGACGTAATGGATGTAGCCGCAGCCGTCGCACATCAGCCGCTCATGGGTATCGCCCGCCGGCAGGCGGTGATTCAGGTCACTGCCGCCACACTTTGGACAAAAGCTCGGGCTGAACATGTCAGTGGCCTATGCGCGGTTCTTTCAGGGCGATGGGCGCGGTGATCTCGGGGATGTCGCCGGTTTCTTCCTGCTTGCGCTTGAGGTACTCCAGCGCCACCTTGGCTGCCGCGCGCACGTGATCCACCGAGGCCTGGTGGGCAGCCAGCGGGTCGCCGCTCTTGATGGCCTCGACCATGCGCTCCATTTCCTGGTTGCTGGCGCCGCGACGGTTTTCCTGGGACACCGACGTCGCCCGCAGGTAACTGATGCGCGCCTGCAACTGCCGCAGCTGGGTGGCTGCCACGTGGTTGCCGGAGCCTTCGAGCAGCACGTCGTAGAAGCCTTGCACCGAATCGATCACCTGTTGCAGCTCGCCTTCCTTGAGGGCCTGGCGGTTTTCCTCGAGGGCCCGCTCAAGTGCCTTGATGTCCTTGGCCTTGGCTCGCAGGGTGAACAACTGGACGATCAGGCCTTCCAGCACGCAGCGCAGCTCATAGATGTCGACGGCGTCGGCCAGGGTGATGATCGCCACCCGCGGGCCCTTAGCATCGGCGAACTCCACCAGGCCTTCGGATTCCAGGTGGCGCAGGGCTTCGCGCACCGACGTGCGGCTCACGCCCAGGCGGTCGCACAGGTCACGCTCGACCAGGCGATCTCCCGGCAGGAGCTGGAAGTTCATGATGGCGCTTCGCAGTTTATCCAGCACGATCTCGCGCAGGGTAACGGGGTTGCGATTGACCTTGAAGCTGTCGTCGAGTGGCAGGCGTTTCATGGGGTCCGCTCTGTAGTAAGGCTGTCCATGCCAAACGGGCAACATCTGCGCGTTCAGTTCAAACAGCCGAAGGTTGACTGGAGGCCTCGGCATCGGCTTCGGCAAAGGCTTCACGGGCAAGCCGGAAACTGTCTACCGCAGCCGGAACGCCGCAATAGATACCGACCTGAAGCAAAATTTCGCGTATTTGCTCACGACTCAGGCCGTTACGCAAGGCGCCACGCACATGCAATTTGAGTTCGTGCGGGCGATTGAGCGCCGAGATCATCGCCAGGTTGATCATGCTGCGCTCCTTGAGCGACAAACCCTCGCGGCCCCAGACATGACCCCAGCAGTATTCGGTGACCATCTCCTGCAACGGCCTTGTGAAGTCGTCGGCATTCTCGATGGAGCGCTTGACGTAGGCCTCGCCCAGTACCTGGGTGCGGATCTTCAGGCCTTGTTCGTATTTGTCGTTGCTCATCGCGGCGTGCTCCCAAAGTCTTCGAGCCCACCCATCAGGGTGTATTTGAGTTCCAGATAATCGTCGATGCCATATTTGGAGCCTTCGCGGCCCAGGCCCGAGGTCTTGATGCCGCCGAACGGCGCGACCTCGGTGGAGATCAGGCCTTCATTGATGCCGACCATGCCGTATTCCAGTGCCTCGCTCATGCGCCAGGCGCGGCCCAGGTCGCGGGTGTAGCAATAGGCGGCAAGACCCGAGTCGGTGTCGTTGGCCATGTGGATGGCTTCGGCCTCGGTGGCGAAACGGAAAACCGCCGCCAGTGGTCCGAAGGTTTCGTCCCGGGCAACTTTCATTTGTGTGGTCACGCCGACCAATACCGTCGGCTGGAAGAATCCATGGCCGAGGGCATGGCGTTCGCCGCCGCAGAGCAGCCGGGCACCGTGGGCGAGTGCGTCCTGGACATGGTCCTCGACCTTGGCGACGGCCCGCTCGTTGATCAGCGGACCTTGGCTCACGCCTGCCTCGAAGCCGCTGCCGACCTTCAATTGGGCCACGCGCTCGGCCAAGCGTGCGACGAAGGCATCGTGGATGCCGTCCTGGACCAGGAAGCGATTGACGCAGACACAAGTCTGCCCGGCATTGCGGAACTTGGCGACCAACGCGCCTTCCACCGCACGCTCCAGGTCGGCGTCGTCAAAGACGATGAACGGCGCGTTGCCGCCCAGCTCCAGCGAGACCTTTTTCAGCGTCGGCGCGCATTGGGCCATGAGCAACTTGCCGATGTTCGTGGAGCCGGTGAACGAGAGTTTGCGTACCAGGGGGCTGCCGGTCAGCTCGCCGCCGATGGCCACGGCGTCGCCGGTGATCACGTTGAAAATGCCGGCGGGAATCCCGGCCTGTTCCGCCAGGACCGCCATCGCCAGGGCCGAGAACGGCGTCTCCGGCGCGGGCTTGACGATGCAAGGGCAGCCGGCGGCGAGGGCCGGGCCGGCCTTGCGGGTGATCATCGCGGCAGGGAAATTCCACGGGGTGATGGCTGCCACCACGCCGATCGGTTCCTTGCTCACCACAATGCGCGCGCCGTCCTTGTGGCTGGGAATGGTGTCGCCGTAGATGCGCTTGGCTTCTTCGGCAAACCATTCGATGAAACTGGCGGCGTAGAGAATCTCGCCCTTGGCTTCTGCCAACGGTTTGCCTTGTTCGAGTGTGAGGATTTCTGCCAGCGCGTCGGCCTGTTCGATCATCAGCCCGTGCCAGCGCTTGAGGGTCTGGCTGCGTTCCTTGGCGGTCAGCCCGCGCCAGGCCGGCCAGGCTCTGTTGGCGGCAGCGATGGCCTGGCGGGTGTGTTCGGCAGCCAGGTTTGGCACCCGGCCGATCAATTCGCCATTGGCCGGGTTGAAAACGTCCTGGCAAGCGCCGTCGGGCGCTGCGAGCCATTGGCCGTCGATATAGGCCTGCTGGCGGAACAGTTGCAAGGCTGCTGGACTCATGCCGGCTCCCTGAAAGAATAGAAAAATACGTGTGGCGAGGGAGCTTGCTCCCGCCGGGCCGCGCAGCAGCCCTCGCTTTTTTTCGGGGCTGCCTTGCAGCCCAACGGGAGCAAGCTCCCTCGCCACGGATATTGCGTGGCTTGTGATTCTGGAATCAGCCCAACGCGGGCAGGGCGCCCAGCTTGCCCTTGTGATAGATCATCGGCGTGACCGCTTGCTCGGGTAGGATCAGGTGCTTCACAGCGCCGACGATGATGGCGTGGTCGCCGCCGTCGTACTCGCGCCACAACTCACACTCGATGATCGCCGTGGCCTTGGCCAGGATCGGGTTGCCGAGGTCGCTCAGGTGCCAATCGATGCCGTTGGCCTTGTCCTTGCCTTTGCCGGCGAAGGCGTAGGCTTCGGCGGTCTGGTCGGCGGACAGCAAGTGGATTGCGAATTGCTTGCTGTCCCGCAGGATCGGGTAGGTGTCGGAGGCATAGTTGGGGCAGAACAGCACCAGCGCCGGGTCGATCGACAAGGCGCTGAACGCACTGGCGGTGATGCCGACGATGTTCCCGTCCGGGTCCAGGGTCGTGACCACGGTGACGCCGGATGGGAAGGAGCCCATGACTTCTTTGTAAATGCCGGGTTCGATCATTTCTCAGGACTCCTAGCGCATCACGAACGGGTCAGGCATGGGCGCCTGGGAAAGGTTGATCCACACCGTTTTCAGCTCGGTGTAGGCCAGCACCGAATCGATGCCGCTTTCGCGTCCATAGCCGCTGTTCTTGAAGCCGCCGATCGGCGCCATGGCCGAGACCGCGCGGTAGGTGTTGACCCAGATGATCCCGGAGCGCACGTCACGGGCCAGGCGATGGGCACGGCCCAGGTCGCGGGTCCAGATGCCGGCGGCGAGGCCGAACTGCGAGTCGTTGGCAATCGCCAGGGCTTCGGCTTCGTCCTTGAACCGGATGACCGAGGCCACCGGGCCGAAGACTTCTTCCTGCATGATCTTCATGGAGTTGCGGTCGCATTCGAACAGGGTTGGCTCATAGAACCAGCCGTCACCCACGCCGGTCGGGCGTTTGCCACCCAGGCGCAGGCGCGCGCCCTCGGCGATGGCGTCGGCCACCAGGCCTTCGACCACGGCCAGTTGTTGCGCGGTAGCCATCGGGCCCATTTCACTGTCATCGTCCTGCGGGTTGCCAATGCGGATGCGCCTGGCGCGCTCTTCCAGGCGCGAGACGAACTCATCGTAGATCTCGTCCTGCACCAGCAGCCGCGAGCCGGACACGCAGCTCTGCCCCGATGCGGCGTAAATTCCGGCAATCGCCCCATTGATGGCGCTGTCCAGATCAGCATCGGCGAAGATGATGTTCGGCGATTTCCCACCCAGTTCCAGGGACAGCTTGGCGAAGTTCTCGGCGCTGCTGCGTACCACATGACGGGCCGTAGCCGCGCCGCCGGTAAAGGCGATCTTGCGCACCAGTGGATGACGGGTCAGTGCCGCACCGGTGCTGGGGCCGTAGCCGGTCACGACGTTGACTACGCCCGGCGGGATCCCGGCTTCCAGGGCCAGGCGAGCCAGCTCCAGGATCGTCGCTGACGCATGCTCGGACGGCTTGATCACGATGGTATTGCCGGCGGCCAGTGCCGGGGCCAGCTTGATCGCGGTCAGGTACAGTGGGCTGTTCCAGGGAATGATGGCCGCGACCACGCCCATGGCTTCGTGCACGGTGTAGGCGAACAGGTCCGGTTTGTCGAGGGGCAGGGTGCCGCCTTCGAGCTTGTCGGCCAGGCCGGCGGTGTAGTGGAAAAACTCCGGCAGGTAACCGACCTGACCGCGGGTCTCACGGATCAGCTTGCCGTTGTCGCGGCTTTCGAGCTGGGCCAGTTGTTCCTTGTTTTCGGCGATCAGGTCGCCCAGGCGTCGCAGCAACTTGCCGCGAGCGGTTGCGGTCAGACCACGCCAGGCCGGGCTGTCGAAGGCGGTCTGCGCCGCCTGCACGGCGCGCTCGACATCAGCCTCATCGGCATCGGGCAGTTCAGCCCAGGCCTGCGCCAGCGCCGGGTTCAGGCTTTCGAAGGTCTTGCCGGACAGGGCATCGACCCATTCACCGCCGATGCACATGTGGAAGCGTGCGAGTGTCATGCAACGATCCCCTTTAATGGATTGGGTTGGGCGTACGCCTTGTCGAGGAATTCGAGCAGCACCTGGTTGACCAGGCGCGGCGATTCTACCGGCATCATATGCCGTTGCTCGGCGAGTACGGCAACGGCGGCGCCGGGAATGCGCGCGGCCAGTTGCTCGGCCATTTCCGGGGTCGAGCCCGGATCCAGTTCGCCGGTCGCGATCAGCGTTGGCGCCTGGATACTGTCCAGGTCGTCGGCGCGGTACATGTCCTGGGTGGCGAACAATTCATAGGTGGTCAGGTAGCCCTGCGGATCGTTCTGCGCCAGGGTCTGGCGCAACGCGGCGATCTGCGCCGGGTTGGCCGCCTGGTATTCGCGGCTGAACCAGCGCGACAGCGCGGCTTCGGCATTGGCATCCGGACCATGCTCGGCGGCTTGGGCTGTCCGGGCAATGACCCCGGCGCGTTGCTCGGGGCTGCGGTTGAACACGCTGTTGAGCACCACCAGGCTTTGCAGGCGCTGCGGGTAATGCAAGGCGAACGCACGTGCCACCAACCCGCCCATGGAAAAGCCGACCACCGAGGCCTGAGGCAATTGCAAGTGGTCGAGCAATTCCAGCAACTGGTCGGCGTAGCCGAGCAAGCCGGTGCCGCCGGCCGGACGCGGGCTTGCGCCATGGCCGAGCATGTCGTAGGCAATCACGCGGTATTTCGTGGCCAGGCCAACGACCTGGCCGCCCCACATTTCTTTGTTCAGGCCCACGCCGTGGATCAAGACCACGGGCTGGCCTTGGCCGCTCGCCAGGTAACTGGTGCCGGCCGGGGTGAGTTCAGCGGTGAGCCGAATCATGGAGCGCTCCTGCTTGCCTTTTTTATTGTGGTCAACCGGGCTGGTTCACTGCGCCTTTTCAGCGGCCAGTTCTTCCAGGTCGATGTAGCGGTTGCCGATACGCGGATGCAGGCGGCCGCCATCGGCGCAACCCAGGACCACGACGATTTCGTCGGCGCGCGGAGCGTCTTCGATCTGCATTTCCAGGGTGATGTAGTGCGAACGCAGGCCTTCGTCGTCCTTGTGCATCATCGGAATCTGGATCGAGGTGCCCGGGCCGCCGCGCTTGTTGGTGAAGCTCAAGTAGCTCTTGGCCTTGACCGCTTCGCGATAGTGATTGCCAAAGCGCAGGGTGTGGATGACGGCAGACGCGTGTTCGATTTCACCGTCGGCGCCGACCACGGCGGCCTTGCCGTAGGCTTCGATCTTGTCCGCGCCGCCGATGATGCCTACCAGGCGCTCGACCATCAGTGCGCCGAGGTCGGAGCAGTTTGCGCGGATTTCCGGTTTCAGGTCTTCGACAAAACCGCGGCCCAGCCAAGGGTTCTTCATGACCACCGCCAACCCGACCATGGTCACCGGCTTATCCGTGGCCTTGCCGCCTTCGATGAAGGTTTCGTCGACATAGCTGACGATCTTGCGAATTTCGAAACTCATGAGCTGCTCCGTAGGAGGGTGAGAGAAGTCTGTGCGTATGATGGTATACCATAATACTGTAAGCGCAAGAGGCGGCTTTCAGAATGTTCGCAAGGGGCGACAAAAGGGGGTGAGCCGGTCGGGGTGGCGGGAGAGCAATTTGTAACCGCCACAAAAAGAGCGAGGGCCATCCATCCTCATGGGATAAATGTCCCTCTTTCAGTGCAACAGGCGCTTGTCAGCCCTCTTGTTGCACCTATTCGATCCATTCGAAACGACGCAAGGATCGCGACGGGCAGGCGCTTTATCTCCGGCGAGCGGTTCACGGTCGTCAACACGAGCATAAGACACGACCTACAGCTACACCGATGAAGTCTGCACGAGTATCAGTTCCCGCGGCTGACGCCTCAGCCCGCGCCAGCGCATCCCGCAATGGCATCTGAAACTGCCGTGACGGGTGCGCAGCCAGCTCGACCCCTACGGCAACCCAGATGCATGCACGGGTGCAGGTGAATTCAATGGTGCAGGTCCGACACTCATCACCGCGCCGAGGCCCACGGCATCATCGCGAGCAGGCTAGCTCCCACAGTGGATTTAGGTGTGAATACAATTTCGTATCCGCCTCAACGCCTGTGGGAGCGGGTTTACTCGCGAAGGCGGCGGTACATTCAACCTCTTCTTCAGCAGACCCACCGCTATCGCGAGCAGGCTCGCTCCCACAGTGGATTCAGGTGTGAATACAATTTCGTATCCGCCTCAACGCCCTGTGGGAGCGGGTTTACCCGCGAAGGCGCCGGTGCATTCAACCTCTTCTTCGGCAGACCCACCGCTATCGCGAGCAGGCTCGCTCCCACAGTGGATTCAGGTGGGAATACAATTTCGTATCCGCCTCAAGAACCCTGTGGAAGCGAGCCTGCTCGCGATAGCGGCCGTCCATCCATCCTCATTGCCAACTGACCCACCGCCATCGCGAGCAGCCTCGCTCCAGCGGGGGATCTGCTGCCAGGCAAGGTCCACCCATTTCTCTAAGAATGAAGCTTTCATGACAAAAGTTCGGTAGCACATCGCCATTCCCGTCATGCCTGTGTGACGTGTTCGAAGGGCCTGCAAAGGGTCGTTCGGAGCCGGGGCGCGAGGGCGGGAGTGAGGCGATGGGAACTATGGAACGTTATTCGAAAGTGGGTATGCAGGAGCTTGACCAGCGGCTGTCGAAGATCGTCGAGGCGGCGCGCAAGCAGCCGGTTTCGGTGTATCGCTACGGCGCGCCGTGGGTCTGGATCGTTTCCCAGGATGACTGGCAGGGCGCGCTCAAGGAAGTGTCCAGCTACATTCCCCAGGGGCATTCGCTGGTGTTGTTGCGTCCGCAGATCGACGACCTGCTCAACGATCATCGCGATGTCTTGCAAG
Source organism: Pseudomonas sp. SMN5 (assembly GCF_052041925.1). NCBI lineage: Bacteria > Pseudomonadati > Pseudomonadota > Gammaproteobacteria > Pseudomonadales > Pseudomonadaceae > Pseudomonas > Pseudomonas sp. SMN5. The sequence goes on along the minus strand of NZ_JBKGGX010000029.1, from coordinate 57,901 downwards.
GGCTCAATGCCGACGCCCAGATGCTCATCGCGCCGCAGACCGTCATGCACATCCTCCTGCTGCAATTGCTTTATTCGGTGCCCAGCGAGCAGCAACTCTACGAGCAACTCAACTACAACCTGCTGTTCCGCTGGTTCGTCGGCCTGGACCTGAACCAGAAAGTCTGGAGTTTCAACGTTTTGAGCAAAGACCTCGCCACCCTGCTGGGCGATGCGCGGGCAGTAAGACTCATCCAGAAAATCATCGGTGAAGTGTTCTGTGGCGCCTTGCTGCAAATGCCCGAGTTCTCCTTGAACTTCGCGCTGCTGCACACCTGGCTGGCTCGGCACGCCACGACGTCGACTGCAAGCAATTGAGCCGTACTTTGAACTCAGGGGGTGGTGTGGAGCATTTTTTCAAATCGCGGCCGGCGCTGTGGGGCTGGCTGTTGCTGGCGGTCGGGGGGCCGTCGGCATTGGCTGGCGAAGCAGGGCAAGACGCTGCCGAACCCGCAGCGCGCCTGGTGGACGTGAACGAGTATTTCGTGCGCGGCAACACCGTGCTCGATGCCCGGGCCATCGAGGAGGCGGTATACCCGTTCCTCGGTCCACAAAAGGCCTTGAGCGACATCGAAGGCGCCCGGGACGCCTTGCAAAAGGTCTATCAGGCGCGTGGCTATCAATCGGTGTTCGTCGAGTTGCCGGAACAGAAAGTCGAAGACGGCATCGTTTACCTGCAAGTCAGCGAGACCAAGGTCGGTCGGGTACGGGTGGTGGGCGCCAAACACTATTCCCCGGTGGAAATCCGCGAAGAAGTACCGGCCCTCCAGGAAGGCCAGGTGCCCGATTTCGCCCAGGTCCAGAGCGAGCTGGCGCAGTTGAACAAGACGCCCGGCCGCCAGGTCATGCCGTTGGTCCGTGAAGGGCAAAGACCAGGCACCATGGACGTGGACCTGCAAGTGGAAGACCAGAATCCCTGGCAAGCCAGCCTGGGCCTGAACAACGACTACAGTGCCGACACCGAGAGGCTGCGGACCGTCGCCAGCCTCGGCCACAACAACCTTTGGCAACTGGGTCACAGCGTTTCGCTGACCTTCTTCACCGCGCCTCAGGACACCGACAATGCCAAGGTCTGGTCCGGTTCATATACCGCACCACTGGACGAACGTTGGAGCGTGCAATTTTCCGGCTACCAGTCCGACAGCAACGTGGCGACCGTCGGCGGCAGCAACGTGTTGGGCAAAGGGCATTCGTACGGGGTTTCGGCGATTTACACGCTGCCATCCAGTGGCGCCTGGGCCAACACCTTGTCCGCCGGCGTGGATTTCAAGGATTTCGATGAAGAACTGACCCTCGGTGGTTCCAGTGACAAGGCGCCGCTCAAGTACGCGCCGTTCACCTTCGCCTATAACGGGCTGCGTTACACCCAGGACAGCCAATTGGGTCTGGGCCTGAGCCTGGTGGCCGGTACTCGCAGCCTGCTGGGCTACGGCAGCTCCGACGAAGATTTCGACTACAAACGCTACCGCGCCAGCCCCAGCTTCGCCGTGCTCAAGGGGGACGCCAGCTACACCTTTACCTTCGGCAACGACTGGCAAACCGCATCCAAGGCGGCCTTCCAACTGGCCTCCGGACCGCTGGTCTCCAACGAGCAGTTCTCCGCCGGAGGCGCGACCTCGGTGCGCGGTTATCTGGCGGCCGAACGCACCGGGGACGACGGCTACCTGCTGTCCCAGGAGCTGCGCACGCCATCCCTCGCCAGGTTTCTTGGCAGCTACGTCCAGGAGTGGCGCTTCTATGCCTTTGCCGAAGGCGCGCAGTTGTACCTGCGTGACGAGCTGCCCGACCAGGACGCCGACTACGCCCTTGCCAGTGTTGGCCTCGGTACCCGGGCGAGCCTGAGCAAGTGGTTGTCCGGGAGTGTCGATTGGGGCCTCCCGCTGCTCGACGGGCCGAACACCTCGAAAAAGGAATCGCGCCTGCACTTCAACCTGCAAGCGACGTTTTGAACCCAGGAGTCATGTCCATGCAACGCTTATTGTTATCTCTGTTGATTTGCCTGGGGCTGGTTCTTCCGGCAACCGCCAATGCCTGGTGGCAGGACGATTGGCACTACCGTAAACAGATCTCGGTGGACACCACGCCTCAGGGCGCGGCTATCGCCCAGGCTCTGGGGCGCAGCGCATTGCTGGTGCGCCTGCACACCGGCAACTTTACCTTCGACGGGGTCAAGGAGGACGGTTCCGACCTGCGCTTCGTCAGTGCCGACGACAAGACCGTGTTCAACCACCAGATCGAAAGCTTCGACCCGCTGATGGGCATGGCGTTGATCTGGGTCGATGTGCCGAGTGTGGAGGGCGGTCAACGCCAGGACCTGTGGATGTACTACGGCAACCAGAAGGCGCCGGCCGCCGGCAGCGGTCAGCTGACCTTCGATCCGGATTACACCGCGCTGTACCACTTCGACGGTGCCACCGGCGTGCCGCCCAAGGACACCACGGCGTACGGAAACAATCCCCAGGGCGCGGTCGGCACCGGCATCGATGGGGTAATCGGCCGTGCCCTGCAATTCAATGGCCAGCCACTGTTGCTGCCGGCCAGTGCGTCATTGCAGCACAACGCCGGTGGCGCGTTCACCTTCAGCGCCTGGTTGCGCCAGGACCAGGCCAGTGGCGAGCAGGTCGTCCTGGCCCGGCATGAAGCCGCCGCCAGCCTGCTGATCGGCGTCAATCAAGGCACGCCGTTCGTGGCCATCAATGGTCAGCGCGCCGTCTCGACCCAGCCGTTGAACCCAGGCCAGTGGCAGCACCTGGCGTTGACGGCCTCGGGCGACCGGGTGGTGCTGTACCTCAATGGCCGGGAAACCGCGAGCCTCGCCGTGGCGATGCCGGCATTCAACTCGCCGATTGCGCTGGGCGCCGACATTTCCGCCGGTGCCTTCGCGCCGTTCAGCGGGGCGATGGACGAAGCACGGCTGTCCAAGGTCGCCCGCCCGGCGCCGCTGTTGCTCGCCGACGCCAACGCCCAGGGCGCCGAATCGAAACTGGTGGCGTACGGCGTCGATGAGGAACAGTCCGGCTTTGGCTTCGGCAGCCTGGGTTTCCTGCTCAATGCCGTGCCGATGGATGCCTGGGTGATCATCGCGATCCTGGTGCTGATGATGTTCCAGTCGTGGATCATCATGCTGCGCAAAAACCGTATGGTCAGCCGGGTCAGCCGTGCGAACGAGGCGTTTCGCGAACAGTTCGCCCGGATCGGCACGCGCCTGGAAATGTTCGCCGACGACCAGGAACTCGCCCAGCGCCTGCAACATTCGTCGCTGTGGCGATTGTACCTGGTGGCGGTCAAGGAGATCCGCACCCGCCGTGAGCAGGGCGCCGACACGTCAAGCGTCTCGGCGGCCACCATCGAAGCGATCCGTTGCTCCATGGACGGCGTACGCACCCGGGAAAACCAGCAGCTCAGTTCGAAACTCTCGACCCTGTCCAACGCCATCGCCGGCGGCCCCTACATCGGCCTGCTCGGCACCGTGCTGGGGATCATGGTGGTGTTCCTCGGCACGGCGATGGCCGGCGATGTGAACATCAACGCCATCGCTCCAGGCATGGCTGCGGCACTGCTCGCCACCGCCATGGGCCTGTTCGTCGCGATCCCCGCGCTGTTCGGCTACAACCGCTTGATCACCCGCAACAAGGAAGTCAGTGCCGACATGCGGGTGTTCGTCGACGAATTCATCACGCGCCTGGCGGAGCTGCACGGCGAAGGCCAGCCCGGCGAAGCGACCCCGCGCCGTGACCATCACGCTCAATCGTTCGTACCGGCCTGAGGACATCGCGATGGCTAGCGTAAACGCTTCACACGATGACGACGATGATGCCGCCGTCGACAGCATCAACATCACGCCGCTGGTGGATGTGCTGATGGTGGTGCTGGTGATGTTCATCCTCACCGCTACGGCACAGGTCTCGGGCATCCAGATCAACCTGCCCAAGGCCAGTGCCTCGGTGTCGCTGTCGGAGGCCAAGACCAAGGCAATTTCGGTGAATGACGGTGGCCAGGTGTTCCTCGATGCCTACCCGGTGACATTGGCTGAACTGGAAGAACGCCTGCGCATCGAGAAGGCCCAGAGCCCGGACTTCCCGGTAATCGTGCGCGGTGACGCCACGGTGCAGTACCAGAAAGTCATCGAGGTGCTGGACCTGTTGCGGCGCCTGGAACTGTCCCAGGTCGGTCTGGTGACCGGCAAACCGAGCCAGGGCTGACCATGACCGCCAGACTTCCCATTAATCCGCCCCCGGTGAAGCCCTCGCCACTGCGCCTGTTCAAGTGGGCCGCTGCCCTGGTGCTGGGTGCCGTGGCGGCATGGCTGCTGTGGCAGTGGGCCAACGACATGAGCGGCGTACGCCGTGAAGCGCCGAAAGTGCCGACCATCATCCCGCTGCCGCCTCCACCCCCGCCACCCCCGGAGAAGCCCAAGGAACCGGAGCCCAAGGTCGAGGAGAAGGTGGTCGAGCCAGAGCCGACCCCGGAACCCGAAGAGGTCAAGCCCGAGGAAGAAGCGCCGCCGTCACCGGTGGATGACCTGGCCAACCCGATGCAGATGGACGGCGACGCCCAGGCTGGTAACGACGCCTTCAACATCGGTGCCGGCAAGGGCTCAGGCATGGCCGGGGCAGGGGGCGGGCGCCTCGGTAATGGCACCTACAGCCAGTTCCTGGCGTTCACCTTCCAGCGTTTGCTGCGGGAAAACCCTGAGCTGCGCAGCCTGGCGTTCTCGCTGCAGGCCGACGTCTGGCTCAGTGCCGTGGGCGAGATCACCCGGGTCGAGCTGGTCAAGTCCAGTGGCAACCCGCAGGTGGATGAGCAAGTGATTTCCGCCCTGCGTGCCGCGCCGCATTTGAGCGAACGGCCACCGGCCTCCCTGACTCTGCCTGTGCGCCTGTCCTTGCAGGGACGGCGTCCGGGTTAACCGAATATTGAAAGTTTGCCAACAGGAGTTGTGTGCAGATGATTTCCAATGTGAATCGATTGTCGTGGGCGGTCGGCCTGGTGGTGCTGGGCCTGGCCGCACATGCGACGGCAGCCCCGGCGCCTTCGGAAAACGCCACGATCAATCTGATCCGCTTGCTCGTGCAGCAGGGCGTATTGAAGCAGGACCAGGCTGATAGCCTGATTGCCCAGGCCGAGCGCGAAGCCGTGCAGGCCCGCCAGGCCTCGGCAACGGTTGCCGCAGCGCCCACGGGCGCGCCGGGCGACGTGCGCGTGCAATACGTGCCGAACATCGTGCGCGAGCAGATCCGCGATCAGGTCAAGGCGGAAGTCATGGCCACCGCCAGGCAGGAGAACTGGGCCCAGCCCAACACGTTCCCGGATTGGGTCTCGCGCATCAGTTTCGATGGCGACATTCGCCTGCGCGATGAGTCACGCTATTACTCGGGGACCAACAGCAACCAGATCGTCGACTTCGCCCGGCTCAACGACAAGGGCCCGTATGACGTCAACCCCAACAGCAGCGCCAGCCTGCCGCCGTTGCTCAACACCCGCGAAGACCGGGAAAACCTGTTCCGCCTGCGAGCACGCCTGGGCATGAAAGCGGTGATCGCGCCGCAATGGACCGCCGGTATCCGGATCGGCACCGGCTCGGACAACAACCCGGTGTCCACCACCCAGACGCTGGGCGGTGGTTTCGGCAAGAAGGACATCTGGCTCGACCAGGGTTACCTGACCTGGAAGCCGTCGGATGAGTTGACCTTGACCGGCGGGCGCATTGCCAACCCGTTTTTTTCCACCGACCTGTTGTATTCCGGTGACCTGAACTTCGACGGCGTGGCGGCGATTTTCAACCACAAGCTCAACCAGGATTGGGGGCTGTTCGGCACCGTCGGTGCGTTTCCGGTGGAGTACACCAACGACACCAGCACCAGCAACGGGACAGACAAAGAGGAGAGCGACACCAAGTGGCTGTACGGTGCGCAATTGGGGGCCAACTGGGCGATCAACGACAGCAACCGTATCAAGGGCGCAATGGCGTATTACCGCTTCGACGACATCGAAGGCCAGCGTTCGTCGCCGTGCCAACCGTGGGCCGGTGATCCGGGTTGCGACAGCGACGGTTCGCGCGTGGCCTTCATGCAGAAGGGCAACACGGTGTTCCTGCTACGCGACATCCTGCCCAACCCACTCAACCCGTCCACCACGCCACAACCACAGTACGTCGGCCTGGCCTCGGAGTTCAATCTGCTGGACCTGAACCTGGCGCTGGATACCGACCTGCCCGCGGACCTGAAACTGCGCAGCCAGGCGCATTACGTACACAACCTGGGCTATGACGAAGGCGAGATGCGCAAGCGCTCGGCCGGGCAGTTCGCCAACAACCTGGACAGCGATGGCGAGGTGGAAAGCGGCGCCAACGCCTGGATGCTCCAGTTCACCCTGGGCAACGCGCTGGAGCTCAGGCGCGAAGGCGACTGGAACCTGTTCGCCGGCTACAAGTACATCCAGCCGGACGCCTTGCCGGACGGTTTCAACGATTCGTCCTTCCACCTGGGCGGCACCAATGCCAAGGGCTATTTCCTGGGCGGCAACTACGGCCTGGCGAGCAACGTCTACGCCACCGGTCGCTGGTTGAGTTCCGAAGCGGTGTACGGCGCACCGTACGACATCGATGTCTTGCAGCTTGAAATCAATACGCGCTTCTAAGCGCAGGGAGGCCTCATGAAAAGGCGAGCCATGAATCCGTATCCCGCCGCATTGTTGATGCTGGGCTTGCTGGTCAATGCCAGTGCCCACGGCGAGGGCCTGGAGGAGCGACTGCGGGCGCAGTTGCGCAGCACCACTGCACAGTTGCAGACCCTGCAGAGCGAACAGGCCCAGGCCAGTGCTGCCCGGCAGGCCGCGGAAAACCAGGCCAGGGAGGCCCAGGCGCAGATCAAGCAACTGACTGCGCAATTGAACAAGGCCCAGGCCTTGAACGAGCAGTTGGCCGGGCACCAGCAAAACCTGCAAAACCAGGCCCAGGCCCAAGTGGCGGCCAGCAACGAACAGATCGGCAAGTTCAAGAAAGCTTATGACGAGCTGTTGACCCTGGCCCGTGGCAAGGAAACCGAGCGGGCCCGTCTGGAGGCGCAATTGACCGAGCGTGACACACAAGTGCAGCAATGTTCGGTCAAGAATCAACAGATGTACGAAGTCGCCAAGAACCTGCTGCACGCTTACGAAACCATCGACGTGGCGGACGTCATGAAAATCCGCCAGCCGTTCGCCGCCAGGACCCGGGTGCGTTTCGAGGAACTGGCCCAAGGCTTTGGCGATGATCTCTACAAGAACCGTTTCGATGCGCCCCAGGCCTCGATCACTCATTGATTCGCAAGGAAGAATGACATGACCTCAATGGTTGAACACGTCAGCGCAAAATCCCTGACCGAACTGTTGCAAGCCGCCGGTTACCGGGTCAACGAAACCGAGCAGAACGGCATCGTGCAATTGCTCAGCGCCAGCCAGGGCATCGGTTTCGCCGTGCGTTTCGGCAACCCGACGGCGACCCCAGGGCATTACATGGACTTTACCTTCAGCTGCGCACTGCGCGTGCAAGGTGAACTGCCGGCCGGTTTGGCCGAGCTGTGGAACGCCTCGCGACGCTTTGCCCGATTGTCGTTGCAAGGTGAGTTCCTGCTGATGGAAATGGATGTGGTGGTCGCCGCCGGCGTCAGCGCCGATCACTTGCGCAGCAACCTCGAACTCTGGGATCGACTGTTGCAGGAATTCATCGTGTACCTGCGCGAGTACAGCCAGAACGCCGCACGTTCGCAGACCCGGGCCGAGCCTGCCGAAACCGCGCTGGAAGAGGCGAGCGCATCGTGAAAAAGCCGACCTTCGTCATCAGCGCCGCTGCGTTGGGCCTGGTCGCTACGGCGGTGGTGCTTGGCCTGCGTCCGGGCAACGATCCGGTGGCGGCGGTGCAGACTGCCAGTGTGTTGCAAGCCGACTCGCCAAGCCTGGCCCGGCTGGGCAACCAGCAAGTCAGCCCGGAAGAACTCAAAGCCCTGCTGGCGGCCCTGGCTCCTGAGGTTCGTCAGCAGATGCGTGGCAATCGGGCCGCGCTTGAGGGTTGGATTCGCGCACGCCTGGCGGAAAAAGCCGTGTTGGAACAGGCGGATGCCCAAGGTTGGCGCCAGCGCCCTGAGGTGGAGCGTCAGACCCGTGCGGCCACCGAGCAGATTGTGTTTCGCGATTACTTGCAGTCTGTCAGTCAGGTTCCGGCCGGGTACCCCAGCGAAGAAGAGTTGAAACAAGCTTATGACGCCGGGAAAGCCAACTGGACCGCGCCAGCGTTGTACCGTGTCAGCCAGATTTTCCTGGCGGCCAGCGAGCCGCAAACGGTTGAGGCGGTACGTCGGCAGGCGATGGACCTGAGCAAGAAGGCCCAGGCTTCACCGGCCGAGTTCGCTGCGCTGGCGACTCGTTTCTCCCAGGATCGCACCAGCGCGGAGCGGGGTGGCGACAGCGGTTTCCAGCCCTTGCAGCAGTTGGTCCCGCAGGTGAGGGAGGCAGTGGCGCGCTTGAAGGTCGGCTCGGTGTCGGATCCGGTGCAGAGCGCGGCGGGGTTTCACGTCATCAAACTCACCGAGCAGCAACCGGCCCGGGAAGCGACCCTCGACGAAGTCCGCGAGCGCTTGACCCAGGCCCTGCGCGCCCAGCGCCAGGAGCAGATCGCCAAGGCTTACCTGGACGGCATGCTCGATACGGCGACGCTGAGTATCGACGGCGCTCAGCTGAGCAAGGTGCTAGAGGAGGTGCGTTAGTTTCTCGCTCCTGATCCCGTGACGAGGGAGCTTGCTCCCGCTGGGACGGTCCGACGCCTCGGGCGAAGCGGCCCCAATAAACTTGACCGCGTTCTTTTCAGGAATCAATCGATGCCGGCTTTAGGGCTGCTGCGCAGCCCAGCGGGAGCAAGCTCCCTCGCCACAAGGGGATGTGCCTGGGTCGAGTCATCGCGCAGCCCTCGCTTTTTTGAACAACCGACAGGGAGTCACCCATGACCTTTACCGAGCCCGCAGGACGCCAGGCCATCATCAGCCCCTACCGCACGCCGCTACGGTCCGCCGATCCCTGGCTGGCATCGGCCGGCAGCATCGAGCCTGCGGTGGCCCAGTGCTTCCTGGTCAGTGCCCGTTGTGGCTGTTTCATGCAAGCGGCCCGTAGCCTCAACGTCAAGGCGACCTGGTTGCGCAAACAGTTGGCGCAGCTCGAAGCGCGACTGCAACGGCCGCTGTTCAGCTTCCAGGGCAGCGCCTTGACCCTCAGCCGCGAAGGCCGGCAATTGCAGGCGCGCTTGATCGCCCTGATGAACGACGGCCCACCGCCGCACGACGAGCAGCCATTGATTCGCCTGGCCGTGGCCGAGCCGATCCTGCATGACATTCTGGGGCGCGACCTGATCTCGTTGCTGCGACGCAACGCCAGCGCACGGTTGCAGATCCTCACGCTGGACAGCGAAATGGCCTTGCACGCCGTCAGCGCCGATCTGGTGTTGTGGTTAAGCGATGCGCAGGTGTCGGCGCCGGGGCCGAGCTTCGCCACGCTGCCGGCTGACCGATTGGCAAGCCTGAATTACGTGCCGCACATCGCCAAGCGCTATTCCCGGCCAGCCACCCGCCCGGACTGCCTTGACGGCCTGAGCGACTACATGCTCGTGCAATGGCAGGCGGACCAGCAGGTGGACAGCTTTGCGCCGTGGAATACGCTGCTGGAGCAACGCCGGGCCGGCGTGGTGCAGGTGCAATCCTACGAGCTGATGCTGGAAATGATCCGCTGCAGCGCCTGCATCGGACTGTTGCCGCAGTACATCAGTCGCTTCGACCGAGGGCTGGTCGCCTTGCCGGGGCTGTTCGAGCAAAACATGCAGCGGCATTTGTGGATGACGGTCAATGCCCAGGCCGAAGCTTCGCCCGAAGTGCAGATGCTCATCGAACTGATTCGCCACACGCTGGATGAGCGCAGGGACTGGTTTCAAACCTGACCGCCCCACAGGGGAGACCCGCATCCATTGTGGGAGCGAGCCTGCTCGCGATAGCGGTGTGTCAGCCAACGTCGATGCCAACTGAACCACCGCCATCGCGAGCAGGCTCGCTCACACAATGGTGGGTGATGCGAGCCCCGGGACAGGCAAATCCCCATGCATTGGCTATACCTGTGGCTATACCTGTGGCTATACCTGTAGTTCCGCCCCGTCTTGTGTGGCTTAAAGGAGTGACAGCATGAAGCTCGCGTCAGTGATTGGAACCGTGTGCATCGCCTCGCTTGTCCTGGCGGGTTGCTCCAGCAAAGTCACCCAGCCGGATGAGTACTCGGGATTTCTCGGCGACTACAGTCGTCTGAAGGAAGAAAAATCACCGTCGGGGGCCGAGGTGATGCGGTGGGTCGATCCGAAGATCGATCTGGACAAATACACCAGCTTCTATATCGAGCCGACCCAGCTGTACCCCAAGCCCCAGCCAACCGTGAAAATCCCCCAGGCGACCCTGTCCGGAATAACCGGCTACTACGACCAGGCGCTCCAGCGCGAAGCGGGAAAATCCTTGCCCCTGGCAACCGCGCCGGGCCCCGGTGTCCTGGTGATGCGTGCGGCCATTACGGCGGTCAGCAGCAAGACCGAAGGCCTGAAACCCTATGAAGTGGTGCCGATTGCGCTAGTGGCGGCGGCGGTCAGCACCGCCAGCGGCATCCGTGACCAGGAAACCACCCTGGGCACCGAAGCGGTGTTCCTCGACGGCGGCACCAATGCCGTGGTGGCCCAGGTCGTGCGTAAGGGCACGGGCAAGCCCTTGTCCAACGAATCCCAGGTGATGAAGCCCGACGACGTCAAGGGCGTGATCGATGGCTGGGCAGCGGATCTGCAACAGTCATACCTCAAGCTCAAATCCAAATAAGCAACCTGAGCAAATCGCCGGCCCCCTGCGGCGAGGGAGCTTGCTCCCGCTGGGCTGCGCAGCAGCCCTATGTGAGTGCTGCGCACTCAAGCGGGAGCAAGCTCCCTCGCCACAGTGTTCGTCCAAACCTTCAGCCAGTAGCGTGGTCCACACCATGACTTTTTGTCTCCAACCATAGGTCGCGCAACCATTTCATGGTTAACTTCCGGCCTCAGCCTTTTTCAAACCTGTCAGAAGGAATCCGTTCATGGCTACAGTCACGCTCAAAGGCAATCCGGTGCAAGTCAACGGCCAGCTGCCGCAAGTCGGCTCCAAGGCGCCAGCCTTTTCCCTGGTGGCCGGCAACCTGTCCGACGTCACCCTGGCGAGCCTCGCCGGCAAGCGCAAAGTGCTGAACATCTTCCCAAGCGTCGACACGCCGACCTGCGCCACCTCGGTGCGCAAGTTCAACGCTCAGGCCAACGGCCTGGATAACACCGTCGTGCTGTGCATCTCCGCCGACCTGCCGTTCGCCCAGGCGCGCTTCTGCGGTGCCGAAGGCCTGGAAAATGTACAGAACCTCTCGACCCTGCGCGGCGCCGAATTCATTCAGGACTACGGCGTGGCGATTGCCGACGGCCCACTCAAAGGCTTGACCGCCCGTGCCGTGGTCGTGCTGGACGAGAACGACACCGTGCTGCATAGCGAACTGGTGAAGGAAATCGCCGAAGAGCCGAACTACGACGCTGCTCTGGCTGCCTTGAAATAAGTTTCCTGATATAAGCATTTATTACATTTGTTGACGGCCCGGGCCTTGAGTCCAGGCCGTTTTCATTTGTGTTTCAACGTCTTAGCTGACTTCGGGATCCGTAAGCCCAAGGTAAATTGCCGGTAAAGGCGCTTTGCTAAATATCCGACAGTGCTTATCGTTCAGCCTTCCGTAAAAGAAGCCCACGCGCCCAATGGTTGACCACTCCATGCCATCCTCTGTTTCCCGCAATTCCCGTCGCTGGCTGTTCGGCCTGTTCATCGTCCTGGTCGTCGCGCTGCTGGCCTGGAAGTTCTGGCCCACCGCCACAGGCCAGAAGCCTGGGGCAGGGCAGAAGGCCGCAGCCGGGCACATGGGACGCTCGGGCGGCATGCGACCTGGATTTGGCGGCGCAACGGGGCCGATCCCGGTTCGGGTGGCGCCGGCGGTCACCGGGGATTTCCCGCTGTATTACAAGGCATTGGGCACGGTCACTGCCCTCAACACCATCAATGTGCGCAGCCGGGTCGGCGGTGAACTGGTCAAGGTGGCTTTCGAAGAAGGGCAGATGGTCAAGGCCGGCGATTTGCTGGCTGAAATCGATCCGCGCCCCTACCAGAACGCCTTGCTCCAGGCCGAAGGCACGTTGTTGCAGAACCAGGCGCAGTTGAAGAATGCCCAGGTTGATCTTGAGCGCTACCGTGGCCTCTACGCCGAAGACAGCATCGCCAAGCAGACCCTAGATACGGCCGCCGCGCTGGTAGGTCAGTACCAGGGCACGGTCAAGACCAACCAGGCAGCGGTCAACGACGCCAGGCTCAACCTGGAATTCACCAAGATCCGCGCTCCCATCTCTGGGCGGGTCGGCCTTCGGCAACTGGACATCGGCAACCTGGTGGCGGCCAATGACACCACCGCCCTGGCGGTCATCACCCAGACCCAACCCATCAGCGTCGTGTTCACCCTGCCCGAAAACAACCTGGAAACCGTACTCGCACGCTACCGCAGCGGTGCGAAGCTGCCGGTGGAAGCCTGGGACCGTGGCGACGTGAAACTCCAGGCCAGCGGTGTGCTGCAAAGCCTCGACAACCAGATCGACGTCACCACCGGTACGCTGAAGTTCAAGGCTCGCTACGAAAACCGCGATCAGTCGCTGTTCCCCAACCAGTTCGTCAATGTGCGCCTGCTCGCCGACACCCTCAAAGGCGTAGTGCTGGCACCGACCGCGGCCATTCAGTTCGGCACCAATGGCACCTTCGTCTACGCCCTGGAAGGCGACAAGAAAGTGACCATCCGGAAGCTGAAGGTCGGGGCCAGCGACGGCGAGAACACCGTGATCACCGAAGGCCTGGCCGCCGGTGACCGAGTCGTGCTCGAGGGCACCGACCGCTTGAAGGAAGGCAGTGAGGTGGAGGTGGTCAATGACAGCCGGGACGTGCCCACCACGCCGACCGAGCACCTGCAGGGCAAGACCGCGGCAGCCCCGGATGAGCCGGCTGCGGCCGACAAGGCGAAAAAGGACGGCGCATGAATCTCTCGCGGCTGTTCATCCTTCGCCCGGTCGCCACCACGCTGAGCATGCTGGCCATTGTCCTGGCCGGCCTGATCGCTTATCGACTGCTGCCGGTGTCGGCCTTGCCCCAGGTCGACTACCCGACCATCCGCGTGATGACCCTGTACCCCGGTGCCAGCCCCGACGTGATGACCAGCGCCGTAACCGCCCCCTTGGAGCGGCAATTCGGGCAGATGCCGGGCCTGACGCAGATGGCGTCCACCAGCTCCGGCGGTGCGTCGGTGATTACCCTGCGCTTCAACCTCGAAACCAACATGGATGTCGCCGAACAGCAGGTGCAGGCGGCGATCAACGCGGCCACCAACCTGCTGCCCGACGACCTGCCGGCGCCCCCGGTCTACAACAAGGTCAACCCGGCCGATACCCCGGTCCTGACCCTGGCGATCACCTCCAAGACCATGCTGCTGCCCAAGCTCAATGACCTGGTCGATACGCGTATGGCGCAGAAGATCGCCCAGATCAGCGGGGTCGGCATGGTCACCATCGCCGGAGGCCAGCGCCAGGCCGTGCGGATCAAGGTCAATCCCGAGGCCCTGGCGGCCAACGGGCTCAATCTGGCGGACGTACGTACGCTGATCAGCGCATCCAACGTCAACCAGCCCAAGGGTAACTTCGACGGCCCGACCCGGGTCTCGATGCTCGACGCCAATGACCAGTTGACCTCGCCCAAGGACTACGCCGAACTGATCCTGGCCTACGCCAACGGCGCGCCGTTGCGGCTCAAGGACGTGGCACAGATCGTCGACGGCGCGGAAAACGAACGCCTTGCCGCCTGGGCCAATGAAAACCAGGCCGTGCTGCTGAATATCCAACGCCAGCCAGGGGCCAACGTTATCGAAGTGGTGGACCGGATCAAGGCCCTGTTGCCGAGCATCACCGACAACCTGCCGGCCGGCCTGGACGTCACCGTGCTGACCGACCGGACCCAGACCATCCGTGCCTCGGTCACCGACGTGCAGCATGAATTGCTGATCGCCATCGCCCTGGTGGTGATGGTGACGTTCCTGTTCCTGCGCCGTTTCAGCGCCACCATCATTCCTTCCGTAGCTGTACCGCTGTCGCTGATCGGCACGTTCGGCGTGATGTACCTGGCAGGGTTCTCCATCAACAACCTGACGCTGATGGCCTTGACCATCGCCACCGGGTTCGTGGTGGACGACGCCATCGTCATGCTGGAGAACATTGCCCGCTACATCGAGGAAGGCGACAGCCCGTTGCAGGCCGCGCTCAAGGGCGCCCGGCAGATCGGCTTCACCCTGGTGTCCCTGACGTTGTCGCTGATTGCCGTGCTGATTCCGCTGCTGTTCATGGCCGACGTGGTCGGGCGGCTGTTCCGCGAATTCGCCATTACTCTGGCAGTGGCGATCCTGATTTCGCTGGTGGTGTCGCTGACCCTGACGCCGATGATGTGCGCGCGGTTGCTCAAGCGTGAGCCCAAGGAAGAAGAGCAGGGCCGCTTCTACCGCGCCAGCGGCGCCTGGATCGACTGGTTGATTGCCGCCTATGGGCGCAAGCTGCAGTGGGTGCTCAAGCACCAGCCGCTGACCTTGCTGGTGGCGGTGGGCAGCCTGGTCTTGACGGTGGTGCTCTATCTGGCGGTGCCCAAAGGGTTCTTTCCGGTGCAGGACACTGGAGTGATCCAAGGCATTTCCGAAGCCCCGCAATCGATTTCCTTTGCTGCCATGAGCGAGCGCCAGCAGGAGCTTGCCAAGGTGATCCTTGCCGACCCTGCCGTGGACAGCCTGTCGTCCTACATCGGCGTGGATGGCGACAATGCGACGCTCAACAGCGGCCGCTTGCTGATCAACCTCAAACCCCACAATCAGCGGGATGACAGCGCAACGGCGATCATTGCCCGCTTGCAGCCGCAGCTGGACCGGCTGGTGGGCATTCGGCTGTTCATGCAGCCGGTGCAAGACCTGACCATTGAAGACCGGGTCAGCCGCACCCAGTACCAGTTCAGCCTGTCGTCGCCGGACGCCGAGTTGCTCAGCCTCTGGAGCGGCCGTCTCGCCGAAGCCCTGGCGCGCCAGCCGGAACTGACCGATGTCGCCAGTGATTTGCAGGACAAGGGCTTGCAGGTCTATCTGGTGATCGACCGCGACGCGGCTTCACGCCTGGGCGTCTCGGTGGCGAACATCACTGACGCGCTGTATGACGCCTTTGGCCAACGGCAGATCTCCACCATTTACACCCAGGCCAGCCAATACCGCGTGGTATTGCAGGCCCAGGCCGGCGAGCGGATTGGCCCCCAGGCGTTGGATCAGATCCACGTCAAGACCACCGATGGCGGCCAGGTGCGGCTGTCGAGCCTGGCCCATGTCGAGGAGCGCCAGGCGCAACTGGCGATTGCCCACATCGGCCAGTTCCCGGCGGTGATGATGTCGTTCAACCTGGCGCCGGGCGTAGCCCTCGGGCATGCAGTGGACGTGATCGAAAAGGTCCAGCAGGACATCGGCATGCCGATAGGCGTACAGACGCAATTCCAGGGAGCGGCCCAGGCCTTCCAGGCATCGTTGTCGAGTACGCTGCTGCTGATCCTGGCGGCGGTGGTGACCATGTACATCGTGCTGGGCGTGCTGTACGAGAGCTACATCCACCCGATCACCATCCTGTCCACCTTGCCCTCGGCGGCCATCGGCGCCTTGCTGGCATTGATACTCAGCGGTAACGACCTGGGCATGATCGCGATCATCGGGATCATCCTGCTGATCGGCATCGTCAAGAAAAACGCGATCATGATGATCGACTTCGCCCTCGACGCCGAACGCAATCAGGGCGTGGACCCGCAGACGGCGATCTATCAAGCCGCGCTGCTGCGTTTCAGGCCGATCCTGATGACCACCCTGGCGGCCTTGTTCGGTGCAGTGCCGCTGATGCTGGCCACCGGCTCCGGCGCCGAACTGCGCCAGCCATTGGGGTTGGTGATGGTCGGTGGGTTGCTGGTGAGCCAGGTGCTGACGCTGTTCACCACCCCGGTGATCTACCTGTATTTCGATCGCTTGGGGCGGCGCTTTGCCCGGGTTGATGGGAAAGAGGTGCAGGCATGAGGCGCAGCGTGGGCCGGCCGCATACCCTGTGGCGAGGGAGCTTGCTCCCGCTGGGCTGCGCAGCAGACCTTTTGGTGAGTGCTGCGTACTCAAGCGGGAGCAAGCTCCCTCGCCAAAAAAGCGTCGGCCACAAAAGTGTTTGCTGCATGGCGCCTGATGGCTGGAGCGCTTGCCCATGAACCTCTCCGGCCCCTTCATCCGCCGCCCCGTGGCGACCATGCTCCTGAGCTTCGCGATCATGCTGCTCGGCGGCGTGTGTTTCGGGCTGTTGCCTGTCTCGCCGCTGCCGCAGATGGATTTCCCCGTGATTGTCGTCCAGGCCAACCTGCCAGGCGCCAGTCCCGAGGTGATGGCGTCGACGGTGGCCACGCCGCTGGAGCGTTCGTTCGGCGCCATCGCCGGGGTCAACACCATGAGCAGCCGCTCCAGCCAGGGCTCCACCCGGGTGATCCTGCAATTTGACCTTGATCGCGACATCAACGGCGCCGCCCGGGAGGTACAGGCGGCCATCAACGCCTCGCGCAATTTGCTGCCCAGCGGCATGCGCAGCATGCCCACCTACAAGAAGGTCAACCCGTCCCAGGCGCCGATCATGGTGCTGTCGCTGACCTCGGACGTCCTCGAAAAAGGCCAGCTCTACGACCTGGCATCGACCATCCTGTCTCAGAGCCTGTCCCAGGTCTCCGGAGTCGGCGAGGTGCAGATCGGCGGCAGCTCCCTGCCGGCGGTGCGCATCGAACTGGAGCCGCAGTTGCTCAACCAGTACGGCGTCGCGCTGGACGATGTGCGCACGGCCATCGCCAACAGCAACGTGCGCCGGCCAAAGGGTTCGGTGGAGGACGACCGGCGCATGTGGCAGGTCCAGGCCAACGACCAGCTGGAAAAGGCCAAGGACTACGAAACGCTGATCATCCGTTACCAGGACGGTTCGGTCCTGCGGCTCAAGGACGTGGCGAAAGTCGCCGACAGCGTCGAGGACCGCTACAACAGCGGCTTCTTCAATAACGACGCGGCCGTGTTGCTGGTGATCAATCGCCAGGCCGGGGCCAACATCATCGAGACGGTCAACGAAATCAAGGCACAACTGCCGGCCTTGCAGGCGGTGCTGCCGGCCAGCGTCAAGTTGAACCTGGCGATGGATCGTTCGCCGGTGATCAAGGCGACGCTGCATGAAGCGGAAATGACGTTGCTGATCGCCGTAGCGCTGGTGGTGCTGGTGGTGTTCCTGTTCCTGGGCAACTTCCGCGCTTCGCTGATCCCGACCCTGGCGGTGCCGGTATCGCTGGTGGGTACGTTCGCGGTGATGTACCTGTACGGTTTTTCCCTGAACAACCTGTCGTTGATGGCGTTGATCCTTGCCACCGGGTTGGTGGTGGACGACGCCATCGTCGTGCTGGAAAACATTTCCCGGCACATCGACGAAGGCGTGCCGCCGATGCAGGCCGCGTACCGCGGCGCCGAAGAGGTGGGCTTCACTCTATTGTCGATGAACGTTTCGCTGGTGGCGGTCTTCCTGTCGATCCTGTTCATGGGCGGGATCATCGAGAGCCTGTTTCGCGAGTTTTCCATCACCCTGGCGGCCTGCATCGTCGTCTCGCTGGTGGTTTCCCTGACGCTGACACCGATGCTCTGCGCCCGCTGGCTCAAGCCCCACGTGCCCGGACAGGAAAACCGTCTGCAGCGCTGGAGCCTGCGCCTCAACGACCGCATGGTCCGCGGCTATGCCACGAGCCTTGACTGGGTGCTGCGCCATCGGCGACTGACCTTGCTGAGCCTGCTGCTGACCATCGGTGTGAACGTCGCCTTGTATGTGGTAGTGCCGAAAACCTTCATGCCGCAACAGGACACAGGCCAGTTGATCGGCTTCGTACGCGGCGACGACGGGCTGTCGTTCAATGTGATGCAGCCGAAGATGGAAATCTTCCGCCGCGCGGTACTCAAGGACGACGCGGTGCAGAGCGTTGCCGGTTTCATCGGCGGCAACAACGGCACCAACAACGCGTTCATGCTGGTGCGCCTCAAGCCGATCAAGGAGCGCAATATTTCCGCGCAGAAGGTCATCGAGCGCCTGCGCAAGGAAATGCCCAAGGTGCCGGGTGCGCAGCTGATGCTGATGGCTGACCAGGACCTGCAATTCGGTGGCGGCCGCGAGCAGACCACGTCGCAATATTCCTACATTCTGCAAAGCGCTGACCTGGCGTCGCTGCGCGAGTGGTATCCCAAGGTCACGGCAGCTTTCAGGGCCCTGCCGGAGCTGACCGCCATCGATGCCCGCGACGGGGGCGGGGCGCAGCAAGTGACGCTGGTGGTGGATCGCGACCAGGCCAAGCGCCTGGGCATCGACATGAGCATGGTCACGGCAGTGCTCAACAACGCCTACAGCCAGCGGCAGATCTCCACCATTTACGACAGCCTGAACCAGTACCAGGTGGTGATGGAGGTCAATCCCAAGTATGCCCAGGACCCGAACACCCTCGAACAGGTCCAGGTAATCACCGCCGAGGGGGCGCGGGTGCCGCTGTCGACGATCGCGCATTACGAGAACAGCCTGGAGGACGACCGGGTCAGTCATGAGGGCCAGTTCGCCTCCGAGGGCATTTCGTTCGACATGGCCGAGGGCGTGACCGTGGAGCAGGGCACGGCGGCCATCGAGCGGGCCATTGCCAAGCTGGGGATGCCCGAGGATGTCATCGCGAAAATGGCCGGCACCGCCGATGCGTTCGCCGCCACCCAGAAGAGTCAGCCGTTCATGATCCTCGGGGCATTGCTGGCGGTGTACCTGGTGCTGGGCGTGCTGTACGAAAGCTATATCCACCCGCTGACGATCCTGTCCACCTTGCCATCGGCCGGGGTCGGTGCGCTGCTGTCGATCTACGTATTGGGGGGGGAGTTCAGCCTGATCTCGTTGCTCGGGCTGTTCCTGCTGATCGGCGTGGTGAAGAAAAACGCGATCCTGATGATCGACCTCGCCCTGCAACTGGAACGTGGCGGCCAGTCACCGCAGGAGTCGATCCGCAGTGCCTGCCTGCTGCGGTTGCGACCCATCCTGATGACGACCCTGGCCGCAATCCTCGGTGCCTTGCCGCTGCTGCTCGGCAGCGCCGAAGGCGCGGAGATGCGCCAGCCGCTGGGCCTGACCATCATTGGCGGGCTGGTGTTCAGCCAGATCCTGACCCTGTACACCACGCCTGTGGTTTATCTCTATCTCGACAAACTGCGCCATCGTTTCAATCGCTGGCGCGGCGTGCGCACTGATGCTGCCCTGGAAACTCCGCTATGAACGACCGTTCGCTTTTCAACCTTGCCACCGCGCTCACGACTGCCCGTGGTTCGCGGGCGCTGAGCCTGGCGCTGTGCGTGGCGCTGCTCAGTGCTTGCGCCATCGGCCCGGATTATCAGCGCCCGGAGGCTGCCGCACCGGCGCAATACAAGGAGGCCCAGGGCTGGCGCCAGGCCAACCCCAGCGACGCACTTGCCCGTGGCGCCTGGTGGGAGCTGTACGGCGATGCCCAACTCAACGGCCTGGTGGAAAAGCTCAACACCTCTAACCAGACCGTGGCCCAGGCCGAAGCCCAGTATCGCCAGGCCCAGGCCCTGGCTCGCAGTGCCCGGGGCGCATTTTTCCCGACCGTGGACCTGACCGTCGGCAAGAACCGTTCGAGCCAGGGTACCGGCAGCAGCAATTCAAGCCTCAGCAGCTCGGCCAGCGGCATCCGCGACACCTACAGTGCCCAGGCCGGCGTGAGCTGGGAGGCGGATGTCTGGGGCAAGCTGCGGCGCACGCTGGAAGCCGACGAGGCCAGCGCCCAGGCCAGTTTTGCCGACCTGGCCGCGATGCGCCTGAGCCAGCAGTCCGAGCTGGTGCAGAACTACCTGCAGTTGCGGGTGATCGATCAGCAGAAGCGGTTGTTGCAGACCACCCTGGACAACTATCAGCGCTCGTTGAAGATGACCGAAAACCAGTACCGTGCCGGCGTTTCCGGCAAGGACGCGGTGGCCCAGGCGCAGAACCAGCTAAAGACCACCCAGGGCGATTTGATCGACCTGATCTGGCAGCGGGCTCAATTCGAAAACGCCATTGCCGTGTTGATGGGCCTGCCTCCGGCCGAATTCAGCCTGGGCGAAACCCAGGACATCCCGTCATTGCCGCAGATCCCGGTAGCGTTGCCGTCGCAGCTGCTGGAGCGCCGGCCTGACATCGCCTCGGCCGAGCGTTCGGTAATGGCCGCCAATGCCAACATCGGCGTAGCCAAGGCCGCCTATTACCCGGACTTCACCCTCAGCCTGAGTGGCGGCTACAGCAGCAGTACCTACGACAACTGGATCAGCGTACCTAACCGTTTCTGGTCGGTGGGGCCGCAGCTGGCCATGACCTTGTTCGACGGCGGCCAGCGCTCGGCGGAGGTCGACCGCACCATCGCCGCCTACGACCAGACCGTCGCCACCTACCGCCAGACCGTGCTCGACGGCCTGCGCGAAGTGGAAAACTACATGATCCAGCTCAAGGTGCTGGAAGACGAAGCCCGCGTGCGCCAGGAAGCCCTGGATGCCGCCCGTGAATCCCTGCGCCTGACCCAGAACCAGTACAAGGCCGGGCTGATTGCCTACCTCGACGTGGTGACCGTCCAGGCCACGGCCTTGAGTAATGAACGCAGCGTGCTGAGCTTGCAGCAGAGCCGGCTGATCGCCAGTGTGCAACTGATCGCCGCGCTAGGTGGGGGTTGGGATGGGCAGATGGAAGCGGGGGAGAAGCCCGAGTAAATGGGGCATACCGTTCTTCACTGGGAGTCCGGTAAACCCGTGGCGAGGGAGCTTGCTCCCGCTGGGCTGCGCAGCGGCCCCATTTTTATGAGCGCTTCGCGCTCAAGCGGGAGCAAGCTCCCTCGCCACGGGTGATTTTTATTACAGCCACCAAGTCCCGCATTTGGCCGATGCACTGTCTACGACCTGTCTCATAGCCTTGCTATAGTTCAAGCCTCTTTTCAACCGGTAAAGGATCACTGCCATGTCGCAATACCAAGCGTTCACCGTCGAACTTGCAGACAACATTGCCCATGTGCAAATCAACCGCCCGGAAAAGATCAATTCGATGAATGCCGCGTTCTGGAGCGAGATCATCGAGATTTTCCAGTGGATCGACGACACCGACGAAGCTCGGGTGGTGGTGCTCAGCGGTGCCGGCAAGCATTTTTCCTCCGGGATCGACCTGATGATGTTGGCGGGGGTGGCCAATGAACTGGGCAAGGATGTAGGGCGTAACGCGCGCGTGCTGCGGCGCAAGATCGTGCAACTGCAAGCCTCGTTCAATGCCGTGGACAACTGCCGAAAACCGGTACTGGCGGCGGTCCAGGGTTACTGCCTGGGCGGCGCCATCGATCTGATAAGCGCCTGCGACATGCGGTATGCAGCCCAGGATGCGCAATTCTCCATCAAGGAGATCGACATCGGCATGGCGGCCGATGTTGGCACATTGCAACGCTTGCCCCGGATCATCGGGGACGGCATGCTGCGTGAACTCGCTTATACGGGGCGCACCTTTGGTGCTGACGAAGCGCGCAGCATCGGCCTGGTCAATCGTGTCTACAGCGATACCGCCAGCCTGCTTGACGGTGTGATGGGCATTGCCCGGGAAATAGCTGCCAAGTCGCCGATTGCCGTGACCGGTACCAAGGAAATGATCAGCTACATGCGCGATCACCGCATCGACGACGGGCTGGAATACGTCGCGACCTGGAACGCCGCCATGCTGCAATCGACTGACCTGCGCGTGGCCATGGCCGCCCATATGAGCAAACAGAAACCCGAATTTCTGGATTGATTGATCATGATTGAACGCTGGACCACCGCAGTACTCGATACCGATCTTCCTGGCGGCTGGGCGGTTGCCCGAAGCCCGGAAGGCTTTCTGTACGATGCCAATGGTGCGCTGTTTCCCCGCGACTGGCTCAAGCGCCAGGAACTGTCGGTTCTGGCCGAGCATGGTATCGGGCACCTCGATGGCGAGCCGGTCTATCTGCTGGAACTACACAGCTCGCTGGACATTCCCGGTTGCAACTGGAAAGGCCTTCGGGCGTTTATGCTCGAGGACGATCACGCCTTGTACAAGGTGCTGGGCTACGCGGCGCAGATCGGCACTTGGGCCCGGGAACATCGTTTCTGCGGAAGTTGCGGCAAGCGAATGAGCCAGATCCCAGGGGAGCGGGCCATGTATTGCGACGGTTGCGATCTGCGTCACTACCCACGGATTTCGCCGAGCATGATCGTACTGATCACCCGCGGCGACGAGATTCTGTTAGGGCGTTCCTACCGCTTCGTTCCGGGCGTCTACAGCACGTTGGCCGGCTTCGCCGAGCCGGGCGAGTCGATGGAGGATTGTTTGATTCGCGAGGTGCGCGAAGAAGTCAGCATCGAAGTGAAGAATATCCAGTACATGGGCAGCCAGTGCTGGCCGTTTCCTCATTCGATGATGCTGGGGTTCCACGCGGAATACGCCAGTGGCGAGATCGTTTGCCAGGAAGAAGAAATCGAGGATGCCCAGTGGTTCAGCATCCACAACTTGCCACCGCTGCCGGCCTCGCGCTCCATTGCACGCTACCTGATCGATCTCTACGTGGCGCGGCGTCTAGGCCATGCTGAACCAGTGCTGCCAGGCTAGGCGCACGGTCAACCCCAGGACCACGGTGATGAACACCGGTCGGATGAACTTCGCGCCGCCGCTGATGGCGGTGCGGGCACCGAAGAACGCTCCGACCATGACCGACAGGCCCATGCTCAGGCCGATCACCCAATCCACCTGTCCAGAAAAGATGAACACTGCCAGCGCCGCGATGTTGCTGACGAAGTTCATGCTACGCGCCACGCCGCTGGCCTTGACCAGGTCGATGGGGTAGAGCAGCAGGCTGCTTACCGTCCAGAACGCCCCGGTACCCGGGCCGGCCACGCCGTCATAAAAGCCCAGGGTAAAGCCTTGGGGCGATTGCCACTTCTTCTTGATCGGCGCATTGCTGTCCAGCGGTGCCTTGGGCGTACCGCCAAACAGCAGATACAGGCCACAGGCGAAGACGATCACCGGCAGCATCTTGTTCAGCCACTCGGCGGGCAGGTAATGCGCAACGATGGCACCGGTCAAGGCGCCGACCAGGGTGCCGACCAGGGCGTGGGTCCACTGCCGGGGGTGGAACAGCTTGCGCCGGTAGAATGTAAAGCTGGCCGTGGCCGAGCCGAAGGTCGAACTGAGCTTATTGGTCCCCAGGACCAGATGGGGCGGCAGGCCGGCAGTGAGCAGGGCGGGCGTGGTCAGCAGGCCACCGCCACCGGCGATGGCATCGATGAAACCGGCAATGAACGCGACAATGGCGAGGATAGCGAGGGTAGTGAGGTCGACGCTGAGTTCAAAAGGCATGGAATGGGCTTATTCGGCGAGGCGCAGAAGGGCTGCGGGGAAAGCCGGTATGTTACCCATAATGGCAACGGGCTGCGACTCTATCAGGACACTTACAGGGTCGGTGGCGAGGGCGCGAACGCCCTCGCTACGTTTCACTCTGGTCGAAACACGGCCCGCAAACAGTTTTCGCGCTTGTCCTTGAACATGGCATAACCCTGCGCCGACTGTTCCAGACCCATGGGATGGGTCAGCAGGTAGGAAGGGTCCAGTTCACCTTTCTGAATATGCTCGAACAGGCGCTTCACGTACCGCTGGCCGGGTTGCTGTCCCGAGCGCAAGGTCAGCGCCTTGTTGACAATGGCTCCCATCGGGAACTTGTCGAGCAAGCCGCCATACACGCCCACCACCGAAACCGTGCCGCCCTTGCGACAGGCCCGGATCGACTGACGCAGCACCGTCCCGCGTTCGGTGTGCAGCCGCATCATTTGCTTGGTCTTGTCGTAGACATAGTCGAGTTCGGTGCCATGGGCTTCCATGCCGACGCAATCGATGCAGCGGTCCGGGCCCCGGCCGCCGGTCAGCTCCAGCAAGGCGGCATGCACGTCAGTTGTTTCGTAGTTGAGGGCAATCGCCCCGGCTTTTTCTTCCGCCAGGCGCAAGCGATCCGCAAAACGGTCGATGGCGATGACCCGTTCGGCGCCCAACAGATAGGCGCTGGTGATCGCCATCAGGCCGACGCCGCCACATCCCCAGACCGCTACGGTATCGCCGGGCTGGATATCGGCGTTGTCGGCGGCGAAATAACCGGTGGGTACCGCATCGGAGACGAACACGGCCTGCTCATCGCTGACACCTTCGGGAATGGTAAACAGGTTCACGTCGGCAAACGGTACGCGGATATAAGTCGCGTGGCTGCCGGCAAAACCGCCGAACGCGTGGCTGTAACCGATGATGCCGCAAGCCGGCTGGCCATACGCAACCTCGGTTGCGGTGGGGTTGGGGTTGGAGTTGTCGCAGCAGGAAAAATCCGAGCGCTGGCAATGCTCGCAATGCCCGCAACCGATAATCGACACCGTGACCACCCGATCGCCTTTCTTGAACTGCGTGATGGCCGAGCCAGTCTCCACCACTTCCCCCATGAACTCATGGCCGATGATGTCGCCGGCCTGCATGGTTGGCACATAGCCGCCCAGCAGATGCAGGTCCGAGCCGCAGACTGACGACAGCAATACGCGGACAATGGCATCGCGGGGATTGAGAATGGAGGGATCGTCGACGGTCTCGACTTGCAATTTGTTCGGGCCCTGCCAGGTCAATGCGCGCATCAGGCGGTACCTCCAATGGTCGGGGTGGTTGTAGGGGCTTGCGCCGCACTGGCAGCCGGGTGGACGAACAGGAAATCCCTGGCACCCTGAGCACGCATCCGGTTCGTGGTGACTTCGCCGGTTTCCAGCTGTTGTTTGATGCTGCGCAGCAGGTTCAGCAGGGCCTTGTCGGAGAACTTGGAGACAGCGGCGGCCAGGGCATAACCGGCGGTACCAAACGAGGTCTCGCAGGCCACGATCACCTTGATCTGCGTGCCACGGCCAGCCGGCGCGTCGCTGAAAAGCATCTGGATATCATGTTTGAAGCGTGTCTGTGGCGCCGCGATCCAGTGCAGCTTGCGGCCCTCCTTGGGCTCGGACTGTTCAAGGTCGCAATACAGGACCTTGTCCCTCGGCCCATTGGCAACCCACCGATAGGTATGTTCGCCGGTTTGCTCGATCGCATCGATCCAGGGCACCAGAGCACCGAGCTCTGCCGGATTACGGCAAAATGCGAATACCTCTTCACGTGGCTTGTTCACGGTGATGCTGCGGGAAATCACTTTGCTGCCGTCCCAACCCCGATCCTGCTCGAAAGCGCGTTCGAACGGGGTATGGGCCAATGCACTCTTGATTCGGCAGGCACCGGAATACCCGCGCCACGCAGCGCAGGCCCCGACCAGAGCCTGGGTCCAACCCTTAAGCCCGCCCTGGCGCAGGCCGTTGGCGATCAACAGCGTGCCGGCCAGCAGCGACACTGTCCGTTCCGGTGTGCCGAGATTGGGATGCGACGGGGTCGGCACCGCTGCCCGACTCGCAACCAGTTGAGGACGTTCGGTCATGATGAGTGATCCTTGTAAATCCGCAGAAGACATAAGGAATGAACCGGTAAGGGGCGCGGTTGTTCCATCGGCATGCGGGGTTTCCGATGAGGCGGGTGGCAGCGCCCCGGCCAAGCGTCGCCCGGCATCGAGTCCGTACACGCAGTGCAAAACGTCGCTCGCTGACCGATTTTTTTTTGAAATCAAGGGGTTGCCAGTCCAGGTAAATGAGTACATAATTGCGCCCATCGAACGCACTGGGGTCTATAAAATCTCAATGTTTTCAAGGAGATAGCGCTCAGTGAGCGTACTGTTTCCTTAGCAGGTTCGTACAACGGTTGATGTGGTTGCATCGCATCAGGCGTCTTGAGGCCGAATAGCAAAATGGTTATGCAGTGGATTGCAAATCCACCTACGCCGGTTCGATTCCGACTTCGGCCTCCACTTTTAGAAAGCTCTGTAGATCTATGATTTACAGAGCTTTTTTGCTTTAGGCTGTCGCAAGATTTTGTCTCGAAAAGGACAGATGCAACCTTGCTTCATGGGGTGGGGATGTATATATTTCCCCCTCTGCTGCATCAGCCGGAGACCAGGTTATCCAAAGCCTCTCCATGGCTTGAACGCGCTACCGCCCGAATGGCGAAACTGGTAGACGCATGGGACTTAAAATCCCCCGCTCGTAAGGGCGTGCCGGTTCGATTCCGGCTTCGGGCACCATCTAGATCAAGGGTTTGCACGGTTTTCTCTGCCGGGCGAGCCCTTTGTGTTTTCCGCAATCAGAAAATCATTTCCGCAATTCGCTTATTTCGTCGGCGTAACTTTGGCCCCGCGGCGCCGGCGAATGTACTGTTCCGTCATGCTTACGGTAGTGTGCCCAAGCTGGTCCCTGGTCTCTCTTATGCTGCCTGTCGACTCTTCTTTGTCGGTAGCGGCCTTTGCACGCAGATCCCGCATCTGAAACGCAGCCTTTGGAATGCCGGCTGCCTCCCGGGCGTCGTCGAAGCGCTTGCGCAGCATGCTCACGGTCATAGGTTGCCCGTCCTCCATCACTACAAGTCGGGTCGATCTGACCTTGTAGCCCGCCTTTCTGGCCGCAATGCGATCAATCACGGCCTTTAATTCCCCAATAATCTCAATCCGGCGCTTCGCTCCGGTCTTGTTCTGGGAAACTGTAAGTGTTCCATCCTTGATGTCCCGTTCATCCATTTTCAGGGTATCGGCGATTCGCTGAGCGGTCAGATAGAAAAGGTCCAGGGCGTCATGGAGTGGACGATCGCTCTTTGCGTAGACCGCTGCGAACATGTCGTCCTCGACGTTTACATCACGGCCGGTCTCCTTATGCCCCTTTACCCCGGCGCAGGGGTTGGCAAGTGAGGTGTATCCACACTCGCGCGCGAAGTTCCAGATAGCGCTGAGTAGCGCCTTTTCCCTGTTTGCCCGAACTGGCGCGACCTTTCCTCGCTCCCGAAGGTATTGCCGCACATGTTGTGGCTCAATATCCTCCAGCGGGGCCGGCGGGTCGTTGAAGAAATCGAGCAAGTTTTTCAGCTCGCGCTTGTTGTCTTTCTGGGTTGCAGCCGACTTGGTTGGGACGACTTCCTTCATATAGAGGTCGGCAACATAGGCAAAGGTCAGCACTGATTTCGCCAGGGCTGATGCGGTTCTTGTCTGCTCGAGCTTGGCATACTCCATGATAGCCAGCCCGTAATCAGTCCCCAGTGAGATCTCTTTGCGTGGCTTGCCGCCGGTGTCGTATAGGTAATAGATCTTGCCCCGCGCTTGCGGAGGCGCAGGCGGGGGATGCTTCCAGGGTATGTCGGTTTTCTGCCCATCATCCCGCCTTACGCGGTTGCCATTTCGCGCGCTCTGTCGGTAGTTCAACTTTTCCGGCGATCAGCGCTGCAGTAGTGACACAGGGCCAGCCGCTACGCTTGATGGTGTGCCTGATGCCGTTTTGCACAAGACAGCGATCTGGTTGGCCTTGGTTTTGGCTCCGGTCAGCTCACACACTTCTTCGTGGCTCAAGAACTCACTGATGCTCATATCGGTCTCCATGCCGCGCGTGGCGGCAGAAGGTGGTGGTCAGTAGGTCGGCGTCGGTTTCTGCGCGACTCCACAGCGCGCTTGAGCAAAAGCATTGGGATGCGCTGGTGGCGAAGTACAGCACCCACAAGGAGCGAAAGGTGCAGGCCATCTCTGCATTCCAGGCCCTGGTTAGGACCCCAGCCCCGAAGCTGTTTCTGTTTAAAGCGACCACTTCAATGAGCGGATGAGCGAAATTATACCCATCCTGTCATTCCTGCGCGTATCGGGGATTGGATAAAGAGGCCGGCCGTTGTGTCGGGCTTTTTATTGCCCGCCCGTCGCCGCTCTTGCACTTCCTGGCATAGCTATCCATCACAACTGTATGCGCAGATCCTGCGCTCCACAGAGGAGATACGCTATGGTGGACGACAACAATGGGCCAGAAGCCCCATACCCAGGCCCAGATGAAGATGCTCCTAACACCGGCGAGGATCATGATTCCGGTCTTGGTCAGGCCGAGTCTGAGCCGAAGCAAGGCGAAGGTTATAGGCCCGCAGACTGGGATCCGCCTCCTGGAAATCCAGGGTCTGACCAGGATGCCCAGACGGGGCGAGGAAACGGCGGAGCTTGATAAGCGGCGAGCCAAGCTGAATGCGACACAGAACCCGGCCACCGCGCCGGGTTTTTTATTGGCGGTTCCTAGGATTGTCGCTGGCGCCAAGACGCCAATAACTCAATCGCAAGGAGTCGCAATGATGGAAGTCTTTGATGAGCAGGGTGAGCCGGCTGCAACAGTTTCGTTTGCAGACATCAAAACCCTGGCTCCCTTGACTACAGACCCGGAGCAAACGCTGAAGAAGCTTGGCATTGATGATGAGAGACTGAAACAAGTCCTCGTCAAGCTAAGTAAGATCGCATGCTCTCGCTGATCTAGATACAAAAGAAAGCCCGGCCAAGCGTCGGGTTTTTTATTACCTCAAATTCGCCGTCATAGCTTTAGCGGTAGAGCAGTCGCCTTGTAAGCGAATGGCCCGGGGTTCGATCCCACTCTCGCACCTGTAGCCAGGACAGCCTTCGGGAAGGCCTGGACGTCGATAGCCGGACAGTGCGACGTACGGAAACAACGCCGGCAGCCCTCGCACTCCGACCTCAAATGCTTTCTGGGTGGCGCGAGACTGGAACGGCGAGATCGATGCATTGGGGCGTCGACGCTGGGTCAGTCTTCGGCGGACGGCGTGGAAAGACACGCGTACCTATTCAGGCTGCCTCGACGGTTAGCGTTACGCGCTTTCCAAGGGCGGCCAGGGCTTTCTCGATCGCTTCCATTTTGGAAGTGTGGAGAAAGTCCATCAGGCGGTCGCCCTGGGTCTGGGCAACACCCAGCAATCGGCACAGGTCGGCCTTGCGCATATCCCGCGCCATCATTTCGTTCCACAGCGCGATCTTCGCCACGGTCACCGCTGGCAGGTGAACAACGTGCTCGCCATCCTGGGGAGCGGATGCCGACGGAATAGCTCGGCGCTGATCGACATACAGCGACAGGGTTGTCTCGAAAGCGTCCATCGCCTCGCTTATCGCGTGCTCGACGTCATCCCCAAAGCTGTTCAGCTCGGGCAAGTCCCGGCAGAAGACAGCCACACCGGTGGCGTCTTGTTCAAATCGAAGTGCAAAGTCGTACATGGTCATTCCTCGGAGGTGATCGTTCAGCTTGCAGAATGGCGAAGGGGGCCCTTAGAGCCCCAGTTGTTTAATGATCATTCAGGAATACGTTTGTTCGTGGATCTTTGACACGCGCATCAAATGTAGCGGAGGCGCAGCCAACACCCTGATTGCCAGTACCTTTCTGCTCCGCAATTTTCCAGATCAGTGCGCAGCTCAGCGGCGTATGAGCGACCGGGTAGCCAATAACCTGTACATGAATTATATTTTTGTACAGGTTTTAAGCGGAATGCAGCAAGTGACTCCTCTCGAAAAGCTGATCGCCTGGCATGAAAGCTGGGCCCTGCGAAATCAGACCGTGAAATGCAAAGGCTGCGGTGCGGAGCAGTCCGAGCGTGATCGAGCGCTCAGGTTTACCCATGAATCGGATTGCCCAAATGCCCGGTTCGGCGCCGAACCCTGGCAGGCATTGGATGAAGTGCGGGATGCGTATTGGATCCCGCCGAAAGGCTCGTCAGCCGAACAGGACGCCGATGCCCGGCTATCGGAGCCGTCGGAATCCCAATAGATGACACGCGGTAGCATTACAGCCTGCGCCGAAACGCCTCGAGGATTTCCCGCGTACCTTTTTTCAATTGCAGTTGGGCCATCGCATCCAATGGGTGCCACAGGCAATCGCTGATTTCGTTGCGCGGTCCGGCCTCGGTGAGATTGGCGACCGACACTTCAAATACATGGTGTTCGGTGGTCCCGTCCTTGACCTTCATCAGGTACAGCAGGTTTTCGGCGGTCAATCCGGTTTCTTCCGCGAGCTCTCTGATGGCCGCGTCCGTATAGGTTTCACCACGCTCGACGGTACCGCCTGGCAGCGCCCAACGGCTGTTGGGCTTGCGCACCAACAGCACTTGGCGTTCCTCTTCGCAGATGACGGTCGCTCGAATTTTCATGGTCATGCCTGAGTGGGTGTCATAAAACTGAAATATGACTGAAATATTAGCGCGTAAGTCACCAGCGCGCCGTTATATGTCGCTTATCAATCCGACCGCAACCAAGTGGGAACGATGCTTTTCATGTCCCGCCTTTGGGCGGCTGGCATCAGCGCGGACCGGTCATCGCCTAAAATGAATCAGAGGGCAAAAAACGCATCCATGTTGGGTGAACCGCAGACCCCGGCATGGGGAAGTGAGGAGAAATGACTAGCCTTGACGATTTCCGAGTCAAATCTCACGAGCTCCTGATGGAACTCGACGCAGCGACGGCTGAAATGATGAAGCTCATTTGTGCCCGCCAAATGACCGGGGCAGTCTGGGAGGAAACTGTTCGACTCCAACATGAGGCCTATGAGCGTTGGGTCGAGTATCTGAATGAGCGAGCATAGATGCGAGGACGGTGGAGCGAAGCGGCAAATTCTTTGAACGGTCCACGCGGGGGTGTGCCTAATCCATAGACCGACAAGAGGATTAGACCATGTCTGAATTAGCCAGTTATTTCTGGATTGCCGTTGCGGTAATTTTGCTGCTTGTGGATTTGTGGGCAATCGTCAGTGTGTTTCGTAGCGACAAGTCGGCCGGAACCAAGGCTGGCTGGGCCCTGTTGCTGATTATCCTGCCCGTGCTGGGCCTGGTCATCTGGGGTGTTGCCGGACCGCGTGGTATCAAGGAGGGTCCGACATCTGCCGAACACAGTAAAGGCTAGGCTCTGTAGCGCGAAGCTCAGCGGAACCTGGGCAGCGGTCGCTCGACCGGTTTGAGTGAGGTCAGTGCGCTCTGGATCGACGGGGTATCTTTCTCGATATCGTTGAGTCGGTCACGGATGCGTACGGCTGTGGGATGCCCGCCCTGGTTGTCGACCCAGTCGGCGATTTCCTTGCAGGCCGCAGCCAGTCGGACCTGACGTGATTCCAGCAAGGTGAGCAGGGTGGTGATGGACTCTTTTTCCGACATGTCACACCTCCATGGATGGGTGGATGAGGCAGCGCAATACCCACCAGCGGCGGTTTGCACTGTTGATTAAGAGTAGTTGAATTATTTTGGATCTGTCGAAGAAACCGGTGTCCGGCTGGACAGCCGGGCACCGGAACATGTTTTTTCGAATCAGCCGGACTCCTTAATCCACGACGGCGCGACACTGGCACGCCAGCGCACGTCGGTAATGCCATATTTCTCCGCAAGGGGTTTTGACACCCGCTTGACTTTCTCCCTGCCGAATTTGGGTATACGCCCAACACCCGCGTCGCAACTGGCCCAATGCCAAGCTTCTGAGTTATTCATCACCTCGGCGCGGATGATGAATGACTTCGGCTCGCCGTGGAGCATGTAGTCGATGATGTAAAGCGATGGCCCGCCCATAAATCCTCCCTAATTAGTCCTATACGGATGGATACGGAGGCGTGCGGAAAATTCCATCGGATTTCCAGACGGTCGAAATGAGACTCATCGTCCACGGGAGAGGCCCGCCGGCCAGCCGTGTGAATACGCATTGCTCGCCGCTCGGAACCAAACCCGGTTAACCTTCTCCAAGGTGAGCTTTTACACCGTGGCCAGGGATCAACGGCAGGGCATTGCAGCATTATATAAGGCGAAACATGAAGAGAATCACCCGGGCGCTGGTTGTAACAGTCCTCGCCTTCGGTGTGTCGGGGTGCATCCGTCCTCCCATCGAACTGACCCCGCAAACCGAGCAACGCTTGAAGGAACACCCCCCGATCCGTTTTCTGCTGACATTCGATGATGGCCCCAGCGCGTCATCGTTCTGGAACCCGAGCAAACAAGTGTTGGATGCGCTTGCCCATAACGCTGTGCAGCCCAGTATCAAGGCGGTTTTTTTCGTCCAGACCCGCGCATTGAGGGCCGGCAACAGTGATATCGGGCGTTCGGTGATGCACCGGGAGCAACGCGAAGGCCACATACTCGGCTTTCATACCGCTACCAACGGACACGACAATCACCGTTTCCTCAGCCCGGATGTGCTGGAACACTCCCTGGTCGATGGCAGCGCCGACATCGCTGCCATTACCGGGGCGGCGCCCGTCCTGCTGCGGCCGCCGTTCTGGAGCTACGACCGGCGTACCTTCGCTGCCTACCAGAAGCATGGGCTGCACATACTGCTGACGGACCTGAGCGCCAACGATGGCAAGGTCTGGGGGTTCACCGCCAGCCCGCGACGGCGGATCAACCTGGTGCGCCAACTCTCTGAAGTGCGTGAGCGTATCGCTGCAAACGAACTGCCTGCCGTCGATGGCGTGATTCCGGTAGTGGTCACCTTTCACGACCTCAACCGCTACACCGCCCGACATACCCGGGAGTATCTGCAGATCCTGCTCGACGCAGCCCGTGAGACGGGCATGAGTACGGACGTCAAGCCATTCTACGATGACCGCTTGGCATTGGAGCGAGCGGCCATGGCTCGTACGGTCAAGAATGCCGGGCAGCCGGTGCATCTGCCCGGTCTGTGGGACTGGCTGTGGGATTCGGATTCCCACTGAGGGGCCGCGGCTGTGCGGCGTCGCTACGCGTTGCGACACTCGGTCGTTACCCAGTCGCGAACTGGAGTATGGTGGGTGACGTAACCCAGGTTTAGCTCGCAGGAGGTGACTATGAGCAGTGCGATGCTGACGAAAATGCACATCAATGGTTATGACGTACTCAGCGTGAACAGCGGACCCTGGCGGGTATGTACCCAGGCTGACCGATTGGGCTCCTT
Source organism: Pseudomonas sp. SMN5 (assembly GCF_052041925.1). Classification (NCBI taxonomy): domain Bacteria; kingdom Pseudomonadati; phylum Pseudomonadota; class Gammaproteobacteria; order Pseudomonadales; family Pseudomonadaceae; genus Pseudomonas; species Pseudomonas sp. SMN5. Next base: position 24,750 of record NZ_JBKGGX010000029.1, on the reverse strand, counting down.
TGCGTCACGCGAGGAGGCACTGGCCTACGCCGCGGCGTTACCGGCCAGAAAAGAGCGTAGGGCGCGGGCTGTCAATGTGAAGTGACGGACTAGCCTCCTGTGGGAGCGAGCCTGCTCGCGATAAGGCCGTCACATCCGGCATCTTTATCGGCTGCCGGACCGTTATCGCGAGCAGGCTCGCTCCCACAACGTCCTGGCTCACTCGATCAGGTGGGCGCGCGCTCCAATGGAATCTCAAGGGTAAACAGCGCCCCCTGACCCGGGCCGTCACTGTGGACATGCAAACGGCCATTCATCTCAACGGCGGCCAGCGCGCAACTGTGCAAGCCGAAGCCATGGCCATCCTTGCGGGTCGTGAAGCCATGATTGAAGATCCGCGCCAGGTTCTCGGGGGCAATCCCTTCACCTCGATCCTTCACGCTCAGGCACAGCGTGGTCTGATCGACGATCCGGATGCCTAGGATCATTTCACGCGGCTCAGAAGTGTTGGACATGGCAAACTTCGCGTTGCTGATCAGGTTGATCAGAATCAGTAGCAGTCGGTGTTTGTCGCCGAGGATCGCGGGGGCGTCCTGGTAGTCCTTGATGACCGTCACGTGATGACGGCTCAGCGCGCCGGCGTTCATGCGCAACGCATCTTCGAACAGGTCGCTGACGTTGAGCGGTTCGATCAGTCGGGCGGCCCCTGCGTAGGACTGTTGAGTGGTGACAATTTCCTTGATGTGGTCGATGCTCTTGGTCACTTGCGCCAGCTCGTCGATAAGCAGCGCCTGTTCGGCAGCGATGGAGCCCACCAGTTCATTGAAATAGCGCGGCAGCAACTTGCCCTTTTCATCCTGGGTGATGAAGTGGCCCAGATCGTCGGCGTGCTCGTTCATCATGTTGACCGCTTTTCCTAGCCCGATAGTCTTGCTGTTTTTGAGCTTGCGGGTCACCAGCTCGGCGGAGATATTCACGCTGTTGAGCACGTTGCCGACGTTATGCAGCACATTCGTGGCGATCTCCGCCATGCCCGCCATGCGTGCGGCATCCATCAGTTCGCGTTCGGCTTCCTTCAATTCACGGGTGCGTTCCTGTACCCGTTCCTCGAGCCGGTCATTGGACGATTGCAGTTGCTGATTGATCAGGTTGATGACGGCGTAGCTGCGCACCAGACGCACCGCCAGGTAGATCATCAATAGCGCCATGAGGCTGGCACATACCGCGAGGTAAATATGGTACTGACGGTCCGTCGCGGCTGTCCTTCGTTGTGTTTCGTTCAGCAGTTCATTGATGTTGTCCAGCTCCTGGGCCACTGGAATGACACTGACACGATCGAGCAGGTCGTTGACCAGCGGTTGTTCCTGGAGAATGGTCCTGACGTGTTCGGCCAAGGTATTGAAGGGCATCTGTTGGGGTGGCGGCAATTGCTGGATGTAGGGCGCCAGTTCATCAAGCTGGCTTTGTACTTCCTGGGCTTTGTCTGCTGTGACATACAGCGCGAACTCCAGCGTCGTCAGCGACAGTTCCAGCACCCTGGACGCAGCGGTCACGCGGTGATCAGGATTTTGCGTGTCCAGCTCCTTGAGCTGCGTCTGAATCTCGTCTTCAACCAGCGGCAGTGCATCCAGGGAAGCGCGCAGTCTGGCGTTGTGCTGTTCGAATTGCTCGACCAGCACGGTCTTGTTCTTGACCGCGTCCACGTAGCCCTGGCGCCTGGAGGCCCACAGACCCGCCAACGGACCGGATTTGTTGAGCCGCTCCAATTGCGCCCATCGACTGCCTGCGTCCGCCGGGGGCAGCAGCGACAGGCTGTTATTGAATCCGATCTTCTTCCTGAGGATCTTTACGTTCCAGTTCGCATCGGATTGTTTGAGCTGGCGAATGAAGTCACGGGATTCAAAGTAAGTCGAGGAGTCGTAGGTGTAGGACTTGATCAGGAAGAATATCAAGGCGCTGAACACCACCAGCGCGACGGCCAACAAGGCGGGCCATTTGTATTTTCCAATAAGGTTGGTCACGCCAGTCTCCTTTGCAGCGTCTCTATCGAAGGCGTCGGTGAAGCTCCGTGTGGGGAGGCATGCCAGGCGCTGTACGATAGGGCCTTGATGCTTGCGCATGCAGCGTTGAAACAGCCTGACCTCCGAGTGTAGCGCTAACGAGACGGTCAGTGGATTGGGTGGGCGCGGCCATGGTAGGCCGCGCGCCGGGGTTTACTTGACGTCGATGAAGGGCAGGGCGCTGTTGGGTAATACGGTGGTTGGCAGGACGCCATTCCAGCGCTCGGCCTTGGTCAGTTCCACCAGGTTCTGGTTGCTCGCCAGGGCCTGAGCCCGCGCCTTGATGGCCTCGGCCTCGGCCTTGCCCCGAAGCTCGGTGGCCAGCGCGTCGGCCTTGGCCTGGGCAACTTGCGAATCGGCTTCTGCCTGGGCCTGGGTCACCCGGATCTGCGCCTGAACCTGCTCGGTGGCGAGCTGCTGCTCACGGGTCTTGACTTGCACCTCCGCCGCCATGCGCGCTTCGATAGCTTTTTCGTAGGCATCGCTGAAGTCGATGTTCTCGACTTGGACGCTGTCGATGATCACGGGGCCCGTGATGGTGGATTTGATGGCGGCTGAAATGTCATTGACCAGTTGGACACGATTCTGCACGGCGGCCACGGCGTTGAAGCGCCCGAAGACGTTCTCGACCTGGGTCGGCACTTGGCGGCTGATCATGCGGTCACGGATGCCTTCGATGTCCTTGAACTGGGTGTATACCTTTGCCACGTCGGACGGCGCGATATGCCAGGAAACCGAGACCTTCAGTTCGGCGGACTGTTGATCCTTGCTGTAGGCCTGGAGGTCTTCATAGGCGGTGACCTGGCTTTGGATGCTGATCAGGCGCACCGACTCGATGAAGGGCATCTTGAACGACAGGCCCGGTTCCACGACCCCGACCAGCGCGCCGTTGCGCAGCAATACACCGCGCTCGGTTTCATCCACCGTGTACCAACTGCCGAAGAATACGCATAACAGAACAACGCCGATGATGGCCGCAACGAAGGAGCTGATGGTTTTGCTGGTCACTTTTCTTTCCTTGATGACGTGGGGAGGATTGCAGCGCAACGTCAGGTCGCCATTTGTGCAGACCAATGCCGGTTTTCTTGAACGCCAGACACGAAAAAGCCCTGAATGATCAGGGCTTTTTCGTAGGAAAATGGCGGAGGCGATGGGATTCGAACTCATGGACCTGTTACAGTCGACGGTTTTCAAGACCGTTGCCTTAAACCACTCGGCCACACCTCCGTATTGCGTTGCGGGCGCCATAATACCCGAATGAAACACACTGTCAAACTCTCTACGTAGCTTGTTACAGAGCGTCTGTTATTATCCTTGCCACTGAATGTTTCAAAACCGGAGGAGTGTCGCCATGCGCGAACAGGATTACGCAGTGAACAACAGCGTGCAGGCTGAGCAGCTAGAGGTTAGCCGCGTCCTGCGCAACACTTATGGCCTGCTGGCACTCACGCTCGCTTTCAGCGGTGTGATGGCCTACGTCGCACAACAGATGCGGGTAGGGTACCCGAACATCTTCGTCGTGCTGATCGGCTTCTATGGCCTTTTCTTCCTGACCAACAAGCTCCGTGATTCGGCCTGGGGCCTGGTATCCGCCTTCGCCCTGACCGGTTTCATGGGTTTCCTGCTCGGCCCGATCCTCAACCGTTACCTGCAGATGCAGGGCGGCGCCGAAGTTGTCAGCTCGGCCTTCGCCATGACCGCGCTGGTATTCGGTGGCCTGTCGGCCTACGTACTGATTACCCGCAAGGACATGAGCTTCCTGGGCGGCTTCATCACCGCGGGTTTCTTCGTGTTGCTGGGTGCGGTTCTGGCCAGCTTCTTCTTCCAGATCAGCGGCCTGCAACTGGCGATCAGCGCTGGCTTCGTGCTGTTCTCGTCGGTCTGCATCCTGTATCAGACCAGCGCGATCATCCACGGCGGTGAGCGCAACTACATCATGGCGACCATCAGCCTGTATGTTTCGATCTACAACCTGTTTGTCAGCTTGCTGCAGTTGTTTGGCCTGATGGGCCGTGACGACTGATCCCATCGCGGTTAGAAGAACGGCGCTTTCCTGAATAGGGGAAGCGCCGTTTTTTTGTGGCCGGATCTGGACGGTTGCGTTCATCCTGTGGAGCGAGCCTGCTCGCGATGGCGGCGGTTCATTCGACATCAATGCAAGCTGGTCCACCGCTATCGCGAGCAGGCTCGCTCCCACAGTGGTGCTATGGCGTATATAAATTCCCCATCTATTCAGCCATTGGCGGCAACCGACGCTTGACCGGGGTCTTCTTGACGATTGCCGTATTGGTCTCGGCGTGGACATTGAGTCTGTCCAGCAAGGTATCCAACTGCTCCATCGAACGCACATGCAGCCGGGCGATGAAGCAGTCTTCGCCGGTCACTTTGTCGCATTCGGTGAATTCGGCAATCGCCTGGATCTGCCGTTCCACTTCCTGCAACTGCCCAGGCAGCGGTCGGATGCGTACGATGGCTTGCAACTGATAACCGAAGCTCTTCGGGTCCACTTCCACGGTATAAGCCCTGAGCACGCCACGCTCTTCGAGCCTGCGCAGGCGCTCGGCAACGCTGGGGGCGGACAGGCCACTGAGGTTCGCCAGGGCCTTGAGGGAGCGGCGGGAGTCTTCCATCAGGGCGCTGATGAGAATCTGGTCGATATCGTCGGTCATCTTTGACTCCGTTAGGCGAATTGGGAAAATCGCCTTGATAAAAAAGGCCAGATCGCAGTCTAGCCTTTTTCAAACCATGGAGAAGCCCTGTATCGGCTCGGCATACTGTGCCCACTTGCTGAAGGAGCCTCAAGATGGATAAGTCCCTACGCCGCGGTTCGCTGGAAATGACGGCCGCCATGCTGATTTCCGGAACCATTGGTTGGTTCGTGCTGGTTTGCGGCCTGCCGGTGCTGGATGTGGTGTTCTGGCGCTGCGTATTTGGCGCAGCGACCTTGCTGCTGATCTGCGCCGGCTTCGGCTTCCTGCGCCCAGGGATCCTGACCCGTACCACTTTCCTGCTGGCGGTGCTCAGTGGGGTGGCGATCGTCGGCAACTGGGTATTGCTATTCGCTTCCTACTCTCGGGCGTCGATTGCCATTGGTACCGCAGTCTACAACGTCCAGCCGTTCATGTTGGTCGGGTTGGCGGCGCTGTTCCTGGGAGAAAAGATCACTGCGCAGAAACTGTTCTGGCTGGCGGTCTCGTTTCTTGGAATGCTGGCCATCGTCAGTGCGCACGGCGAGCAGGGGCAGGGCGGCGGCGACTATCTGATGGGCATCGAGTTGGCGCTGGGGGCCGCGTTGTTGTATGCGATCGCGGCGTTGATCATCAAACGCCTGACCGGCACGCCACCGCACTTGATTGCGCTGGTGCAGGTCAGCACAGGTGTGATGTTGCTGGCACCCTGGGTGAACGTCTCGGCATTGCCGCAACAAGCCCAAGGGTGGGCCAGCCTCATCACGCTTGGCATCGTCCACACCGGCGTGATGTATGTGTTGCTGTACAGCGCGATTCAACGCTTGCCCACTGCGATTACCGGCGCGCTGTCGTTCATCTATCCCATCGCGGCGATCTTCGTCGACTGGTTTGCCTTCGGCCATCGACTCGAACCGCTGCAATGGCTGGGTGTGGCGGCGATCCTGCTGGCAGCCGCCGGCATGCAACAGGGCTGGGGTATCAAGCTGCGTCGCCCAGCCCTGTCGTAATGCGCGGTCAGAAGATGTAGTCGGTGGTCAGGAAATTCGAATCCCGCTCCCGGATGATGTCGCTGATCAAGGCCTTGTTGCTGTCCTGGAATTTGGTCGCGACCAGGGTGCGGATGGAGAACGTACGTAGCGCGTCGTGGACGGACAAGGTGCCTTCGGCCGAATTCTTCCGGCCGTTGAATGGGAAGGTATCCGGACCACGTTGGCATTGGGCGTTGATGTTGATACGACCGACCTGGTTGGCGAAGGTGTCCACCAGCCTGCCGACTTGCGCCGGGTCGGTGCCGAAAATGCTCAGTTGCTGGCCGAAGTCGGACTCGAGTACGTAATCGACCACAGTATCGAGATCGCGATAAGGCACGATGGGCACCACCGGGCCGAATTGCTCTTCGTGGTAGACGCGCATCGCGGTGTTCACCGGATAGAGCACTGCCGGATAAAAGAACGAGCTTCGCGATTCGCCGCCGTGGGCATTCTGCACGGCGGCGCCTTTGGCGACCGCATCGGCCACCAGCGAATGCAGGTAGTCGACCTTGCCCGCTTCGGGCAGTGGCGTCAGTGCCACACCGTCCTCCCACGGCATGCCGGGTTTCAGGGTGGCAAGCCGAGCATTGAATTTTTCGATGAAGGCCGGCGCCACGTCTTCATGGACAAACAGGATTTTCAACGCGGTGCAGCGCTGGCCATTGAAAGACAGCGAGCCTGTCAGCGCCTCGCTGACGGCGTTGTCCAGGTCCACGTCCGGAAGCACTAGGCCAGGGTTCTTCGCGTCCAGCCCGAGGGCGGCACGCAAACGGTGCGGACGCGGATGAAGTTTCTTCAGGTCGCTGGCGGCCTTGTTGGTGCCGATGAACGCGAAAATGTCGATCTTGCCACTGGCCATCAGCGCACTAACGGTTTCCCGACCACTGCCGTAGATCACATTGATTACCCCGGCCGGGAAGCTGTCGCGGAAGGCTTCGAGCAACGGACGTATCAGCAGTACGCCTGGTTTGGCCGGCTTGAACACCACCGTGTTGCCCATGATCAGCGCAGGAATCAGCGTGGTGAAGGTTTCGTTCAACGGGTAATTGTAAGGCCCCATGCACAACGCCACGCCCAGCGGTACGCGACGGATCTGCCCGAGGGTGTCCTGTTCCAGCTCGAAGCGGCTGGAGCGTCGGTCCAGTTCCTTGAGGGCGTTGATGGTGTCGACGATGTAGTCACAGGTGCGGTCGAACTCCTTCTGCGAGTCCTTGAGGTTCTTGCCGATTTCCCACATCAGCAGCTTGACCACCGCCTCCCGTTGTTCACGCATGCGCGTCAGGAACGCCTCGACATGGGCGATGCGCTCGGCCACGCGCATCGTTGGCCACTGGCCTTGACCCCGATCGTAGGCACGTACGGCAGCGTCAAGGGCGGTGAGGGCGGTCTCGGCATCCAGCAGCGGCGTGCTGCCGAGAATCACCTGCTCATCGCCATCGGCACGTGTCAGGTAGACCGGGCTGCGGACCACGGCCAGTGGCCCCTGCCAGGTACGCAACACACCGTCGACCAGGTATTCGCGCTGCTCGGTCAGGCCTTCGAGACGGTAAGCGTCCGGGATATCGGCAGCGTCGGGGAACAGGTCGGCGAGGAAGGGGGCTGTGGTCATGTCGTTACTCCATCAATGAAATGAGCCATGGGAAGGCTTGCAGGCGTAGATTGTTTTTAGGGTTATACGCCTTAATGGAGGTGGTTTTTAAGTAGGATGAGCTGGCAATGGCTTTTTTGACCGCCCTCGACCGGGGAAATACAGCGGGCCGGCGGCTGGCTGCGCCGGCCCTGTATCGCGGGATTTACCAGCGCATCCGTACGCCCATGCTGGTGATGATCCCGTTCAGGTCGTTGTCGTCGACATCGCTGCTGTAGTCGGCGCTGACGTACAGGCTCACTGCCGGTGTGACCCGAGCCACCAGGCCCAGGCCCACCTCGACCGTGGACGACTTGCGGCTGCTGCTGATCTTGTCGACCTTGTCCAGGCTCAAGGTCTCGGTGTTCTGCACGGTGTGCCACAGGTTGGTAAGCACATAGGGCTCCACACCGAGCCCGTTGAGCTGGTAATTACCTCTGAATCGGGCGCCGACGCGACCGTTCCAGGCGCTCATTTCGTTGCGGTTGCCATTCTCGGCGTTCGGGGTGTCGAGAGAGACGCGCTGGTTGATCAACTGCCCCTAGGGTTCGACCACCCAGTTGGTGCTGATGCCGATCGGAAACCCACCTTCGACCGACAGCGTCACTGCGCTGCCTTCTGCTGCCTGGCGTTGGCCTTGTTCGGTCCGGCTGTAGCCGTTGACCCGGCCACCACTGGCACTGAGGTCCACGTGCCAGCCCGCCGGGCCGGTCAGGCTCCAGTAGGCACCAAGAAGACCGTTGCGCCTGCGTCAAGAAAGCCGCGGATGTATGGAAACTCTTGATCAGACCCGCTAATGGAGTGATTCCTCTGGCATATTTTCTGTCAATGAACCGTCTCCGGCCTACCAGCTGATCCGCACGCCGAGATTGCCCGCCACACTGCGTTGTTGGTTGCTGTCCAGGTTGTTGCTGTAGTCGGCGCCTGCGTAAAGGCTGACCGCAGGCGCCAGGCTGACAATGACCCCAATGCCTAGGTCGGCGGTAGAGGATCGTTGCTGGGTCTCGACCCGGTCGGTGTTGTCGAACGTCACGGTATCGGTACCGGAAAAGGTGTGCCAGAGGTTGGCACGCAGGTACGGTTCCACCGGCATGCCGCTGACCTGATAGCGGCCCTTGAGCCGCGCACCGAGGCGACCGGTCCAGGCACTGTCGGAATCGAATTCGACCCGGGAGACCCCATCGTCCTGGGTATCCAGGGAGACTTTCTGATGGATGATCTGGACTTGGGGCTCAAGCACCCAATCGTTCGCCACGGCGAAAGGGTAACCGGCCTCTGCCGAGAGGGTCAGGGCATGGCCCCGGTTATCAATCTTGAGGCCGCGTTCGGAGCGGCTGTCGCCATTGAGCCGCGTGCCCATCACCACCGCATCAACGTAGCCGCCGGTAGGGTCGATGAGCGTCCAGTACAGGCCATAGCTGTCGCCGTCGAGGTCGACTTTACCGGCGCGTCGGCCTTCGAAGCCGAGGTTGAAGCCATCGACGTTGCCATTCAATTCGGTATGGCCGACAAAAAAACCGATGCGCTGGGTCTGGCCGCCGGACGTTGGCGCGCTGTACAGGTCGTTACCCACCTGGAAGCCCTTGATGGACCCGTCGAAGCGCGGCGTGACGGTGCCGGCCCAGGTCTGGTCCAGATCCTTGCCATAGACCCGACCCCAGCCGGCCCCGAATGCACCGGTCTCGGTCAGCAGGCGCTGGTCGCCCTGACGGTCATGGAACGTGCCCAGGGCCATCAGGGTCAGTTGCGCTGCCACAGGTGGCATGGCGGACCAGGTGGGCACTTCCGGACGATACAACGGGATCGGCGCCGCGCCCGCGACGGGCACCGGCAGCGGTGGCAACGGCGGCGCGGCCGGCGCGTTCGGCAGTGACGGGGCAGGGGGCGCCGCGACTGGTCCGGCCACCACTGTCGAGCGCAGGTACCAGTTGTTTGCATTGCCCGTCACGCCGCCCTTGAACAAGCGATAGTCGAATGCGCCGGCCGAGACTGACTGCGCCAGGGAAAAGGCGTTGCTGTCACTGACGGCGCCGCCCTGGGCCTGGACCACTTCGATCCCGTCCTGGGTGGTCAACCCGCCAGCTCCTCCGACGTTCGTGACGGCAATGGCGGTATTGCCGGTGAGCGTTCCGCCGTTGACCACCAGTTTGTCGCTGGGCGAACCATCAGCGCCGAGCACCGTCTGCAGGCGTAACTGGCCGTTGTTGCCGACATAGTTGCCCTGTACGGTGAGGCTGTCGTTGGTGCGGGTATTGTCGCGGGTCAGGTCGATCGTGCCGCTGTTATTGAGGGTGGCCAGTTGGCCGGCAGTGAATGGATTGACGCTGCCCTGGATCGACGTCAGAACGCTGCTGCTGTCGATGTTCAGCACGCCGGTGGCCGTGGCAGAGTCGCCCAGTACCAGTGTGTCATTGAGGTCCAGGCGCGATCCCTGAGACAGGTTCACCGTCTCCCAGTTGACATAGCGCGCCCCGGTGCCAGAGGTCGTGGCTTCGAAGGTCAGACTGTCCTGGCCCAGGCCGCCATCCAGGCTGGGAGTCGTTGCGAGTACGGTTTCATTCAGGTTGCGCAGCAGTGCCGTATCGGTGCCGTCGCCCATCAGGATCGCCGAACGGATGAGACCGCCGCTCCATTGCAGTTGGTCATCGCCGAAACTGGTCCGGACTTCGCCGACGATCTCGCCTCCACTCACCGTGACGCTGTCGTTGCCGCCGCTGACACTGACGTTGCCGCCGATGCGCCCGGCGGAAAGGATAATCGTATCCTGGCCGAACCCGGTCACCAGGTTGCCGAGAATTTCGCCGCCCGACATGTCGAAAATGTTGTCGTCGAGCTTCATGTCGACCCGCCCGATGGTGCCACCGGTCATGCGAGCCTCATCGCCGTCCTCGAACGCGCCAACGATGGTGCCGCCGGTCATCAGGAAGGTATCCAGGCCATCGCCCTGGGCCAGGGACTGGATGCTGCCGCCATTCATCACGAAATCGTCGATGCCTGAACCCTGTTCCACGTCACCGGCAATCACCCCGTTGGGGTTGATCAGGATGTGATCGGTGCCGGCGCCGAAGATGACATCGCCTTGTATGACGCCGCTGCCATTGGCTGGCATGGTCAAGGTGTTATTGCCGGAAAGGTCCGTCAGCCCGGCGCTGGTGCCGCTGTCGCAGACATGGGCATCGTCGCCCGCCGTTGGCGTCAGGGTACACGCTGCGATGGCGCTTGGAGCGTCCAATTGGAACAGGAGCAAAATCCACACAGCGTTGAACAGCCGATTGAATCCTTGATCGTGCAAGCTCATGTGCTATCCCTCTGCGTCGGTATCCCTGGACACCGGTTTCAGCATTGGTTGCACAACGGCTGGCACACAGGGGCCTGGCAACGCTCGCTGTATGGAATGGCACCCTAGCAACGAAAAGCTGGCGCCGCTACTGTCAGAACTTACAGGTCGGCGCACGCTGGAGAGGGACAGGGAGAGGGTTACAAATGCACTTCCACTGACAACGGCAGGTGGTCGCTCAGGTGTGTCCAGGGCCTGTTGCCGAGGATTTGCGGCGCGTGGCTGGTGGCGTTGCGCAGGTAGATACGGTCCAGGCGCAGCAGCGGGAAACGCGCTGGGTAGGTGCGGGCGGGGCGGCCGTGATGATGCTCGAAAGCTTCGTGCAGGTAGCCACGGCGGGCGAGGGCGATGTTGCCGCGCAATTGCCAGTCATTGAAGTCACCGGCAATGATCACCGGGGCATCCTCGGGCAGTGAGTCGAGCAGTTGGCAGAGCAACTTCAGTTGGAGTTGGCGATGGCTTTCCAAAAGACTCAAGTGCACGCAAATGCCATGGACCTCGGCGTGGCCCGGCACTTCCAGTACGCAATGCAAAAGTCCGCGTCGCTCTGGGCCGGTGATGGATACATCGAGGTTGCGGAACTGGCGAATCGGGTATTTGGACAGCAGCGCATTACCGTGGTGGCCGTCGGGGTACACCGCGTTGCGACCGTAGGCAAAGTCGTTCCACATGCTGTCGGCGAGAAATTCGTACTGCGAGGTCTGGGGCCAGTTGTCGTAGCGTGAGGCGTGGCGATCGTGCTCGCCCAGCACCTCTTGCAGGAACACCAGGTCGGCACCGGTACTGCGCACCGCCTCGCGCAATTCGGGCAGGATGAAACGCCGGTTGAGGGCGGTGAACCCCTTGTGGGTATTGACCGTCAGAACCCGCAGCCGATGAACCGCTGCGGGCGTGTCCAATGGCATGGTTTCCAGGGCCTGCCAATCGGGATCTTGAGTCACGTTCGCTCCTGAATCAGACGTACCTGTTCATGCGACTGGCGAGAGGCTGTGGCAGTTCCGGATTTTTCATGGTGACTGCACAACGCGTCACAGCCTGAACCACCGCCATCGCGAGCAGGCTCGCTCCCACAAGGAATTGCGGTGTACTCAAGCTCCATGGACGGCGATAAACCCATGTGGGAGCGAGCCTGCTCGCGATGGCGTCGGCGCTCACAACATCATTGCAAGCAGGCCAACCGCTTTCGCGAGCAAGCCCGCTCCCACAGGATGCTTGTCAGGCCTGGATCCCAAGGACATCGCAGATCCACTGTGGGAGCGAGCCTGCTCGCGATGGCGTCGGCGCTCACAACATCATTGCAAGCAGGCCCGCCGCTTTCGCGAGCAAGCCCGCTCACACAGGATGCTTGTCAGGCCTGATCCCATGGAGATTTCACAGGTTTGTAGTGCCAGGCCTGGGTTTCAGATGAACACGATCTCATACGGCATGCCCATGCGGTCGAGGATGACCCGAGGCACCAGCGGGGCGATGCCGCTGGCGGGTTCGCCGTTCAGTTGGCTGGCGTAGGCATGCATGGCGTGGCGTTTGCGCGCGGTGGTCCAGACGTCGAGGCGCAGTTTGCGGGCGCGGTGCCAGGGGATCTTGTTCTGCTCGCGTACTGGCCAGTGCCAGGCCCACACCGGCAGTTCGTTGAACGCCGCTCCGACCTCCTCTGCGGCCTGCGCGCCGGCCCGGCCGACCGTGTCGTGGTCGCTGTCGCCGTCCTTGCGCCAGGTGCCGAACACCACGTCACCGGGACGCAGATGACGGCCAATGAAAGCCGCCAGTTCAGCTTCGTGTCCGGCCAGGGCCTTCTCCGGGAAACCGCCGCGGACCCATTGCAGACCGTGGGTGGCGATACCCAGGCGGCTCAAGGCATCGACGCTTTCCTGGGGGTGAGGGCGTTGCGTGCGCAGGCGTTCATCGGTCCACAACGGTGAGCCGGGATGGCCGAGGGCACCGTCGGTGACCGAAATCAGCAATACGGGCCGGTCCAGGTTGTTCAACAGCTGGAGCAAACCGCCACAGGCGCCGATCTCATCGCCCGGGTGCGGGGCGAGGATGACGGCGCGGGCACCGCTGGGAATGAGCGTCTGGGTACTGATGATGGGGATATCGGCCAGTTGCGCAGCACTGTTCCAGATCTGCGGGTGCTGCCGGCCATGCAAGCGAGAGGCGGGTTTCATCGGGGACGTCCTTGTTGTATTCAATCTTGCAACCGGCAACGGGCCTCTGCCCGACGGCGCTCGTAAACGCTTGGTTGCGATTCGCGGTGCTCCCAATCCTGGAAACTCCCGCAGGCGAAGTATTGACCATGGCGGTCGATTCGTCGCGTCACATGTGTGTCTGAACCGGTTTTTTTTCTCCAGACTGGGATGCAGGTATCGAGAACCGCGTCCTTGCGGTTCGTTTTCGATCATTTTCAGCGCGAGGTTCAGTCCTCTTCTTCGCGCTGCAATTCGAACAGCAGCAGCGAACGCCCCGTGACGGCATATTCGGCGTCGAAGTCGAAGCGCTCCTCGCCACGGATCGTGGGCTGGTTGGTGTCGATCATGCAGGTCCAGAAGCTGCCCTCAGGCACTTGCGGCAGGCGGAAGTTGACGATGTCATGGTGCGCATTGACCACCAGCAACAGCGTCGCGTCGCCGCCCTTGCGGCGGATCCCCGTTTCCTGGGCGCGCCCGTCCATCAGCATTCCCAGGCAGCGCCCGTGGCCGTCCTGCCACTGCTCGGTGGTCATCTCGCTGCCATCCGGGGCCAGCCAGGTCACGTCCTTGACGCCGATGTCCTCGTTGTAGTTGCCCACCAGGAACCGGCCGCGGCGCAGGATCGGGTAGGCCAGGCGCAACTTGATCAAGCGCTTGACGAACTTGAGCAGCGCCGCGCCGTCCTCGCTCAGGTCCCAGTTGACCCAGCCGATCTCGCTGTCCTGGCAATAAGCGTTGTTGTTGCCGTGCTGGGTCCGGGCGAACTCGTCACCGGCCACGATCATCGGTGTGCCCTGGGCCAACAGCAGGGTGGCGAAGAAGTTGCGCATCTGCCGGTGACGCAGCGCATTGATTTCAGGGTCATCGGTCGGGCCTTCGACGCCATGGTTCCAGGACAGGTTGTTATTGCTGCCGTCCTGGTTGTTTTCGTCGTTGGCTTCGTTGTGCTTGTCGTTGTACGACACCAGGTCATTGAGGGTGAAGCCGTCATGGGCAGTGACGAAGTTCACCGAGGCGTAAGGACGTCGGCCCCGCTGGTTGAACATCTCCCCTGAAGCAGTCATGCGGCTGGCGAAATTGGCCAGTTGGCCGTCGTCGCCTTTCCAGAACGCGCGGACCGTGTCACGGAATTTGTCGTTCCATTCCACCCAGCCCGGCGGGAAGCCGCCGACCTGATAGCCACCGGGGCCGCAGTCCCACGGCTCGGCGATCATTTTCACCTGGCGCAGCACTGGGTCCTGCCGGCAAGCCACGAGGAAGCTGTGGCGCTCGTCGAAACCGTCGTGGTAGCGCCCCAGGATGGTTGCCAGGTCGAACCGGAAACCGTCGACGTGCATTTCCGTGGCCCAGTAGCGCAGGGAGTCGGTGACCATCTGCAGGACGCAAGGGTGGCTCAGGTCCAGGGTATTGCCGGTGCCTGAATCGTTGATGTAGTAGCGTTTGTCGTCGGGCATCAGCCGGTAGTACGAGGCGTTGTCGATGCCGCGCATGGACAGGGTCGGGCCTTGCTCGTTGCCTTCGGCGGTGTGGTTGTAGACCACGTCGAGGATGACTTCCAGGTTGGCCTCGTGCATGTGCGCGACCAGTTCCTTGAACTCGGCGATCTTGCCGCTGGCCAGGTAGCGGGGGTCCGGGGCGAAGAAGGCGATGCTGTTGTAGCCCCAGTAGTTGGTCATGCCCTTTTGCAACAGATGCTGGTCATTGACGAAGGCGTGGATCGGCAACAGTTCTACCGATGAAACACCCAGCTTGCGGATGTGTTCCAGCACGTCGTCGACCATCAGCCCGGCGAATGTGCCGCGCAGGTTTTCCGGCACCGCCGGGTGACGCATGCTGATACCACGGACATGGGTTTCATACAGGATGGTCTTGTCCCACGGCACGCTGACCCGGTGGTCGTGGCCCCAGGTGTGCGCGGGGTCGATGACCTTGCACTTGGGTACGAACGGCGCGCTGTCGCGCTCGTCGAAGCTGAGATCACCGTCGGGATGGCCGATGGTGTAGCCGAACAGTGCCTCGGACCATTTCAGTTCGCCGACCAATTGCTTGGCATAGGGGTCGATCAGCAATTTGTTCGGGTTGAAACGGTGGCCATTCTCCGGGTCGTACGGGCCATAGACCCGGTAGCCGTAGATCAGTCCCGGATGGGCATCGGGCAGATAGCCGTGGTAGATCTCGTCGGTGTACTCCGGCAGTTCGATGCGTTCAAGCTCGACCTCGCCGGTGTCATCGAAAATGCACAACTCCACCTTGGTGGCATTGGCGGAAAACAGTGCGAAATTGACCCCGAGGCCATCCCAGGTCGCACCGAGTGGAAAAGGCAGCCCTTCACGAATCCGCGAAGCCTCGATAACCGGCGGCGGCGTGGTTTTTTTTGGACGGGTCATAGTTGCTCCTGCAAAAGACAGATACGGCAATTCAATTCACGTAGGACGGGTGACTATGCGCTGCACCCGTGGCGGGGGATTTATCCCCGCTGGCGTGCGCAGCGCCCCCAGAAGGATTGACTTGGGTCGGTCAGTCATCCGGGCCAGATATCCGGGCTGCCATGGCAGCCCAGCGGGGATAAATCCCCCTCGCCACATTGGGTTGGTCGCGGTCAGGAGACGAGTCAGACCACCGGCGGCTTACGGGCTGCCCGGGGCTTTTTCTCGGCCGGCTTGACCGCCGGCGCTGCGGCTGTGTTCGCCGCAGGCTTGGCCGCCGGTTTAGCCTTGGGAGCGGCTGCCTTGGCGGCCGGTTTGGCAGCGGTCGGCTTGCTGGCTACCGGCTTGATAGCGTCAGCCTTGGCTGCCGCAGGTTTGCTGGTCGCCTTGGCCGGTTTGCTCGGCGCCAGGGCTTCGGCCTCCGCCAGCTTGCGCGCCATCTCCCAGTGGCGTTCTTCCTGCCCGGTGGGCTTACCCTCGGATTCCCAGATCTGATAAGCGAATTCGCGGATGCGTTTATCGTCGGTACTCATTGCAGTGCTCCTGACTAACTCAAGATTGAATAAAGACATTGACCGGGAAATCCCCCAGCGCGGCGCTGATCATCAGTTCCCCTTGGGGTGTGACTGCTGCGCTTGCAAAAAGTCCCTTCAGTTTTCCGTCCCCACTGGCAAACGGTAATTTCACGCGGGTATCGCCCCAGTCCGAGGCGGCGACTTGCGGCACCGCTGCATTTTCGAGCAGCCGGGCGGCATGGATCGGCACCACGATGATCGCCTGTTGTTGCTCGTGCTCACGCATGAACGCCAGGACCCGCTGGGCCTGCTCGCCGACCACCTCCAGCGGCTGGTAGCGGCCCAGGCGGAACAGCTGCGGGTATTGGGCTCGCACCGCCAGCGTCCTGGCGATCAACGCCTGCTTGACCCGTCCGTCGCGCCAGTCGTTGATCAATGCCGCCGGTTCGCTGTCGGCCTGTAGCGCCTCACGGCGTGCGGTGAAATCCACCGGGCGGCGGTTGTCCGGATCCACCAGGCTGAAATCCCAGAATTCGTTGCCCTGGTACAGGTCTGGAACACCGGGTACGGTCATGCGCAGCAAAGTCTGCGCCAGGCTGTTCAGCGCGCCTGCCGGTGCAATGGCCTGGACGGCCTCGGCGATGGCACTGCGCAACGGCAGCCCCTCGTCCCCCAGCAATAAGCGCTCAAGGAACATCTGGGTGGCCTGCTCATAACTATCGTTGACCGCTGCCCAGCTGCTTTGCAGCTTGGCTTCGCGCAGGGCCTTGCGTTGCCATTGCCACAGGCGTTCGTTGTACTCGGCCAACGCCTTGGGATCTTGCAGGTCGAGGTCCAGCGGCCAGCTACCGAGCAGCGCCTGGTAGAGAATCAGCTCGTCACCCGCCGAGGGAGCCGCCGGATCGCTGTGCAGCGAAGGCGAGAGAATGCGCCATTGCTCCACACAAGCGGTGTACCAGTCGGCGCGCTCGCTGAG
Source organism: Pseudomonas sp. SMN5 (assembly GCF_052041925.1). NCBI lineage: Bacteria > Pseudomonadati > Pseudomonadota > Gammaproteobacteria > Pseudomonadales > Pseudomonadaceae > Pseudomonas > Pseudomonas sp. SMN5. Next base: position 7,923 of record NZ_JBKGGX010000029.1, on the reverse strand, counting down.
TATCGCCAACCGGGCGCGGGTGTCTTCGCCACGCTTGTGGTCGTGGGTGGCGGTGGTCATCAGGTTATCGGGGAAGTGCGCAAGGCGCTCGATACAGGCGTTGTGGAACTCCTCTGGCGGGGCGCTGAAGCGCTCGGTGTTGTAGCCCACATCGTTACGTGACAGCAGCACCGCCGAGCGATACAGCGCCGTGTCTTCAACGGCCTTGGCGGCCGCCGGCGAGGTCAACTGCTGGAAGCGCACGCAGGCATGGCGCAGACGTTTGCGCTGGCTGCCGCGCGGGCGTTGGCGCCAGGGCATGCCACCGAGCCAGTCGGCCAGGCAATCGAGCACCGGCCAATCGGCTTCGCTGAGCGTCTGACGGGCACCCTCGAGCGCCTGGTTGAAAAACACCTGGTCCTCGGCGGAGCGGCCCAGCGGGTTGATGTAGGTGCGGTACACCGGGAAGTGCACGATCAGCTCCTGCAAAGCCCGCCGAATCGCGCCCAGCGTCAGGTCACGGGTCATCACATCGTCGCGGGCCACTTGCAGCAGGGCCTGGGCGACGCTCTCGAAGTCTCCGGCCAGTGAGCCGTTGAGAATCTGCTGGCGTGCCAGTCGCGCTTCGTCGATGAACTGCGCCGGCCGTTCGCTGTGGCGGCTCCAGAACTCGGCGAGCGGGGTGGCGCCGGCCGGATCATGCTGCAACAGCGAGATCTGGTTCATGAACTCGTAGCCGGTACTGCCGTCGACGTTCCAGTCGCGGCGCAAGGTCTCGCCATCGCCGAGGATCTTCTCGATGAAGATCGGCAGGTGGCGCGACGGTGAGATCGAATCCAGGCGCCTGCGCAGTTTGCGGCAGTACCCGCGTGGGTCGGCGAGACCGTCAACGTGATCGATGCGCAGCCCATCCACCAGGCCTTGCTCGACCAATTCAAAGATCTTGGCATGGGTGGCTTCGAATACGGCCGGGCGTTCGACCCGCAGCCCACCCAGCTCATTGACATCGAAAAACCGCCGCCAGTTGATGTCGTCCGCCGCCGTACGCCAACTGGCGAGCCGATAGCTCTGGCGCTCCAACAGTTGATGCAGACGTTCGAACCCTTCGGGCTGCGTTGAATCATAGCCACGCAGGTTATCTTCGACAGCCGCGAGGATCTCCGGTCGGGTCACCAGCTCGCGCAGTTCTGCTTGCAGCGGACGGGCGAGGGTATGGGCGTCGGTCTGGTAGTTCAGCGTGGTGAAGCGTTCGGCCAGCGCCTTGAGTGCCTCGGCCTGTTCGGCCGGCACGCTTTCTGCGGGCCGCAGCAGCTCGCCATACTGCATCGGGCAGATCGGGAAGCGGTGTTCGTAGTGCTCGACATAGAAGCTGCCCTGGTGGGCGTCGAGTCGCAACTGCAACGTGCCTTCCTGCAACGCGACCCCGTAGTCGCTGCCCAGGAACGGCAGCAGCAACTGGCCTTCGAGCAGCGGATCAGGGGAATGCCACTGGATATCGAAGAACTCGCCATAGGGACTCAGGCGCCCCCATTCCAGCAGGTCCAGCCACCACGGATTGTCATGACCGCCAACGGCCATGTGGTTGGAGACGATGTCGAGGATCAGGCCCATCCGATGCTCGCGCAGGGTTGCCACCAGGCGCCTGAGCGCTGCTTCGCCGCCCAGCTCCGGATTGACCAGGGTCGGGTCGACTACATCGTAGCCATGCATCGACCCGGCCCGGGCCTTCAGCAACGGCGAGGCGTAGAGGTGGCTGATGCCCAGTGAAGCAAAGTACGGCACCTTTTCGATGGCGTCGTCCAGGGTGAAGCCTTTATGAAATTGCAGGCGCAGCGTCGCCCGCAGCGGTTGGATTGATGTCTCTTTCATCGGTCACGCTCGTTCGCCTGAAGTCTCGCGCAGGCGAGTATTTCCAGACGCCGGGCAGCGTCCGGGTGATCCAGCAACGCCTGGCTTTCATGAGCCAGGCGGCGCCGCCAATTGGGGTGGGTGTCAATGGTGCCGGGCAGGTTGGCCTGCTCCTCGATGCCCAGGGCATCTTCGAGCGGTAGCAAGACCAGCGGCGCGCGAGTGTGGCCGAGGAAGCGCACACTGGCGTCGAGCACCTGGTCGGTCTCGCGGTGTTCTTCGCGAAAGTTCTGTGGATCCTGGTTCAGTGCATCGCGCAGGCCCTCGCGCTCGCGTTCGCGGTGTCTGCGCCATTCCATCTCGCCATGGGAGTCGACCAGGTCGAGCCGGGCGTTCCAGTCGATATCGTGCCCGTGCCACCACCCGTTGAGAGTCGGCAGGTCATGGGTGCTGGTGGTTGCCAGAGCGTCGTCCGGCCAGTCGAGGATCGGCTTGAAGCGGGCGTTGTCCTGTTCGAACAACAGCACGCGCATGCCGAGGATTGCGCGGGCACTGAGCTTGTCCCGCAAGCCATCGGGCACCGTGCCGAGGTCTTCGCCGAGAACGATGGCCTGGTGGCGGTGGGATTCGAGTGCCAGCAGGCGCAGCAGGTCATCGAACGGGTAATACAGATAGGCACCGTCGGAGGGTGGGGCATCGTTGGGGATGACCCAGAGCCGTTGCAGGCCCATGACATGATCGATACGCAAACCACCGGCATGGGCGAAATTGGCCCGCAGCATTTCAATGAATGCCCGGAAACCGTTACGCACCAGGCCTTCTGGGGAAAATGCCGAGATTCCCCAACCCTGGCCGGAGCGGTTGAGGATATCCGGCGGCGCGCCCACGGTCAGCGAAGCGAGCAGCTCATCCTGTCGGCTCCAGGCCTGGCTGCCGGCACCGTCCGCGCCTACCGCCAGGTCGGCGATCAGGCCGATGCCCATGCCGCTTGACTTGGCGGCGCTCTGGGCGCGCTCCAGGCATCGGGCAATCAGCCATTGGCAAAAGGCGTAGAAGCCGATTTCGTCGGCGTTTTCTTCGGCGAAACGCGCCAGCACGGCGCTGCGTGGGTTGCGCCAGTCTTCCGGCCACTGGCGCCAGTCGAGGCTTTCTCCCCGGGCTGCGCGTTCGGCCTGCAAGGCTTCGAAGCGGCAGTGGTTTTCCAGGGCTTCGCCACTGGTGTGGCGAAAGCTGCTGAAGTCTTCATGCAGCGGATGCTCGCCCTGGCTGAAGCCGTCGTACAAGGCCCGCAGCACTTTCTGCTTGGCCTGCGCGGCAACCGGCCAATCCACCAGCGGCTGTTCTTCGAGTGAGCGCAGTTGATTGGTCAGCCCCGTGGCGTCGATGGCGGTGCGCAGGGCCCGTTCGCCCAGGATGGTGCCGGGGGCGGCGTACAAGCTGTTGAGGAACAGGCGGCTGGACGGAGAGTAAGGGCTGTAGCGTCCGGTGTCGCTGCTGAACATGGCGTGCATCGGACTGATGGCAATCGCCTCGGCGCCGCGCTCACCGGCCACCCGTGCCAGTTCTTCCAGGGCCTGGGTGTCCCCGAAGCCGCCGTCGCCAGGGCGGCGCAACGCATACAACTGCGCGCTCAGGCCCCAGGCCCGTGGTGTCGGGTCATCCACCGCATCGGCCACGCTGTAGCAGCGAGCGGGCGCGACCGCCAGAGTGAAGTCCTGGTCCCGGATACGCACATGCTGGTAACCCACCGGGATCATCCCCGGAAGCCGGGCGTTGGCATCGAGTTTGAGGTTCAGCGTGGAGCCGTCCTCGCACTGGATTTCACAGGCCGTCTCGGCGTCGAAGTAACGGCTCAGGTCCAGGCTTGAGCCCACGTCGACGGTGAGCAGCGGTGGCAGTTGGTGGTTCTGTTGATCTTCTTGCAGTTGCAGCAGGCTGGCGTCGATTTCCTGGGCAGTGCCGGCTGGATGGCCAAGGGCCGTGAGGACCGAACGCAACACCGCCGGCGAGACTTTCTGTGCCCGGCCGTTGGCGTCGATCCAGTCCACCGCCAGGCCTGCGCGGCCGGCGAGGATTTCCAGTTGCGCATCACTCATGGACGCTCTCCAGTCAGGTTGGGCAAGGTTGCCGCTTGCGTCAGGGTGACCAACGCGCTGTAGGGCGCCAGGACGCCCTGTTGCAACTGACCCATGGCCTGCTCAGGATGTTCGAAAAGAATGCGTGCATCTTCGGCAGCGGCATGGGCCACCGGTCGGTCGCTGAGGTTGAGGTCGATGCGCAACACGCTGCCGTCGCCCAGTTGCCAGCGCGCACTGACCGCGCCGTAGCCCAGCACGACGGTATCCAATGCGTGCGCCCCCGGCAGGCGTGGGACGATCTCTTCACGGCGGATTTTCAGCAGGCTGCGGTAGAGCGTCTCGTTGGCCAGTTGTTCAGGTTCGTGGGCCTCCAGGTTCGGACGCGAGGATTCGAACGTCGGGGCGGCGTTGGGATCGGGGATCCGTTCGCGTTTTTCCGGATCCGCAAAGGCACTGAAGGCCTTGAACTCGTTGCGCCGGCCTTCGCGCACCAGCTCTGCCAGTTCGCCGTGGTGACTGGTAAAGAACAGGAACGGTTGTGGCGCCTTGGTTTCATCGCCCATGAACATCAGGGGGATCATCGGGCAGAGCAGCCACAGGACGGTCGCCGCTTGCAGGGCCTGGGGCGGCGCGAGTTGGTGCAGGCGCTCGCCCAGGGCGCGGTTGCCGATCTGGTCGTGGTTTTGCAGGAACAGCACGAAGGCACTGGGGGGCAGATGGCCGCTGGGCTCGCCCCGGGATTCGCCGTGACGGTTGATGTGCCCCTGGAACACGAAGCCCTGGCTGAGGCAGCGCGCCAGCTGTTCCGTCGGTTGTTCGGCGTAGTCGGCGTAATAGGCGTCCGTCTCGCCGGTCAGCAATACGTGCAGGGCGTTGTGGCCGTCGTCGTTCCACTGCGCGTCGTAGCCCTGTTCCAGCAGGCTCGCCTGGTTGTGTTCGTTCTCGACAGTCAGCCAGACGTAGCGGGTCGGGTCCACCTGCTCGCGGACCCTGGCTGCCAGTTCCTGGAGAAAGTCCGGGCTTTCGATGGCGTGCACCGCGTCCAGGCGCAGGCCGTCGAAACGGTATTCCAGCAACCACATGAGTGCGTTGTCGATGAAGAAGTCCCGCACTTCGCGGCGACGGAAATCGATCGCCGCGCCCCAAGGGGTGTGCTTGTCTTCACGAAAGAAACCCTTGGCGTAGCGGTGCAGGTAGTTACCGTCCGGGCCGAAATGGTTGTAGACCACGTCCAGGATGACCGCCAATCCATGACCGTGGGCGCTGTCGATCAAATGCTTGAGTTGTTCCGGGGAGCCGTAGGAGGCCTGGGGCGCGTAGGGCAGGACGCCGTCATAGCCCCAGTTCCGGTCGCCGGGAAATTGCGCCAGCGGCATCAGCTCGATGGCGGTAACCCCAAGCCCCGCCAGACGCGCCAGTTGTTGCTCGACACCTTCGAAACCGCCAAGGGCGCCGACATGCAGTTCGTAGATTACCGCCTCGTACCAGGGGCGACCGCGCCAGTGGGTGTGTCGCCATTGGTAGGCATGGGGATCGACCACCACACTGTGGCGATCAAGGTCGCCGGCCTGGGCGCGGGAAGCGGGGTCCGGCACCTCCAGTTCGCCGTCGATGTTGAAGCGGTAGCCGGTGCCGGCGGGGCAACGGGTCTGGATCATGAACCAGCCGTCGGACTGGGGCAGCAGCGGTATTGAATCTCCAGTGTCCAGCTCGACACTGACAAAAAAAGCATCCGGGGCCCAGAGGGCGAAGCGGGTGTGCTCGGCATCGAGCATGACCGCGCCATGGGTCCATGTATCACGCGTCCTTGACGACATTGCTACCTCATTGTCTGGCCGATTTGCCCAGTGACTTCGCCACCAGTTGTTCGTAGAGCTCTGCGTAGGGCTCCACCGCCTTGCTCCAGTTGAAAGGTGCCGACATGGCTCGGCAGCGCATTGCGTTGAGCAGGTCAGGGTATTGAAAAACCTTGAACGCCCGGCCCAAGGCCTGTTTGTAGCTGTCCACGGTTGATTCATCGAACAGGAAACCGGTGATGCCATCCTCGATGGTGTCCGCCAGTCCGCCGGTATTGCGCGCCACGGGCAGCGATCCAAAGCGCTGGGCGTACATCTGGCTCAAACCACACGGTTCATAACGCGAAGGCATCAGCAGGAAGTCGCTGCCGGCAAACATCCGTCGTGCATCGGTTTCGTTGAAGCCGATGCGCACGCCGATGCGTCCGGGGAAGCGCAGCGCCAGCTCACGCATGGCCTGTTCTTCTTCCGGTTCGCCACGACCGATGATGGCGATCTGTCCGCCTGACTCGACGATGAACTCGGCGACGGCTTCGGTCAGGTCCAAGCCTTTCTGGTAAACCAGGCGCGAGACCACGGCGAACAACGGGCCGTCAGAGTCGTGCAGCCCGAACAGCTCACGCACATGGGCCGCATTGACTGCCTTGCCTTCCCAGTCACCGATGGCGAATTTGCGGAACAGGTGAGTATCGGTGGCCGAGTCCCAGCTCTCGTCGATGCCGTTGGGAATGCCGCTGAGCAGACCCTGCTGGGTCTTGGACGCGAGGAAGCCGTCGAGGCCGCAACCGAAGGTCGGGGTGGTGATTTCCTGGGCGTAGGTGGCGCTGACCGTGGTGATGTGGCTGGAGTAGGCCATGCCGGCCTTGAGGAACGACAATTTGCCGTAGAACTCCATCCCTTCCTGTTGCAGCGCATGTTCGGGGATGCCCAGTTCCGGGCAGCACGCCAGGCTCACCACGCCCTGGTAGGCCAGGTTGTGGATGGTGAACAGGGTTGGAGTGCGTTGCCCGCGCCAATGCATATAGGCCGGTGCGAGGCCGGCTGGCCAGTCGTGGGCGTGGACCAGGTCGGGGCACCAGTGGATCTGCGCCAGGTTGGCGGCGATGTCCGCGGCAGCCAGTCCCAGGCGGGCGAAGCGGATGTGGTTGTCAGGCCAGTCGCGGCCGTTGTTGGCACCGTAGGGCGAGCCTTCGCGCTCGTAGAGTTCCGGGCAGATCAGTACGTAGATCACCAGGCCATCGGCCATGTCCATGCGTCCGATCTTGCAGGGCGGCAGCGCAGCGTGGCCGCCCAGTTCGCCGATGATGTGGATCGGATTGCCGCTTTGCATCACTTGCGGATACCCGGGAATCAGGATCCGGACATCATGCAGCCCGGCCATCGCCCGCGGCAGCGCGGAGGACACGTCACCCAGGCCGCCGGTTTTTACCAGGTCGGCAATTTCCGACGTTACGAACAAGACCTTCTTGCGATTGGGATTCTGTCGAACGACGGGGAGCAGTGCCTTGCCGCCGGTGGCCAGCACCGGAGCCGTCGGCGATTCGGCCGCCGGCGGTAGTTGTGAACGGACCTGTTGTGGTTCCAAGGCAGCACTGATCATAAATATCTCCCATGTTTTCGATCTGTTTCCGGCAAGCGCCAGAGCTGTTGTTTCATTGGCCGAATCCTGCGGCCAGGCGCACAAGCGCTACGCAAGGAAAGCAAAACACTGCCCTTGCGGCGAAGCGAATCAAGTGAAGGAGCTGCTGCAAGGACTATTGCAAGGACTGCACCAGTCGTTGTTGCCCTACCTTTACCCTGACCTGTCGCCGTTGCGAAAAGTTTCGACTTTTTTTCGTTCGGATGACTGGCCGGTTTTTTCGCCGGATTGCGAGTCTAGGGTAGAACTTAGAGCGGTGCGGGACGGTTCGTCGAATTGTCGGACAATCACGTTTTTTGTCGGCAATGTCTTACATGAGGCGGGGTAAATCCCACCCGACGAAATGCAGATGATGGAAACGTAAATGATGTATGGGGTGGTGGGGGTTTTTGTGTCGGTGAGCGATGGGATGGCGTGATGCACTATTGTGGGGCGCTCCTGATGGCGGCCTTTTAATAGCGCTCCGATGGCGGCACTTTCCCCCTTGTGGGAGCGAGCTTGCTCGCGATGGCTGTGTCATAGTCGACCTGGATTTCCGGGTACATATCCATTTCTGCGGTAACGGCCACTTAGGGTTCCGCCT